>JAGREL010000139.1 GCA_020446575.1 Novosphingobium sp.
GTCACGCCGCTGATCGCCGCCATCGCCATGTCGGCGAGTTCGCTGGTCGTGGTCGGCAATTCGCTTCGCCTGGCGCGGGCCGCGAAGTGACTGTCCTCGCCGTCCTCATCCCGGTTGCCCTGTTCATGGGGCTGTGCGGGCTTGGCGCTTTCTTCTGGGCTATGAAGCGCGGTCAGTTCGAGGACCTCGACGGCGCGGCCAATCGCATCTTGCTCGACGACGAGGACGACCGGTGAGGCGGCATATGGCTTCCTTCGCGGTGATGGCGCTGTTTCCGGCCATGACCGGGCCGCTGCCCGGCGCGGGTTACGGCGCACTGAACGTTGCCCTTTGCGGCGGCGGTTCGCTGTCGATTCCGCTGAATTCGCCGGCACCCGCTAACGGTTCCTCGCCCTGCTGTGCCAAGGGATGCCACGGCGGCAGTTCACGCAAGAGGCTTGATCGAGCGCAATGAAAGGCCGGCCGTTCCATGCGAACTCAACTCGCATGTGGCCGTATTATCCCGAACTGCTCGCGATCCCGGTGCCGCGATACACCAGCTTTCCGACAGCTGCGGAATTCCGCGAGGACGTCGGCGCCGCCGACTTTGCCGAGGTGATCGAGGGGACCACCGGCGACGTTTCGCTCTATGTCCATATCCCTTTCTGCGAGAAGATCTGCTGGTACTGCGGTTGCAACACCAGCGCTGCCAACCGCACAGAGCGAGTTTCGAATTATCTCGATTCCCTGCACCGCGAGATCGCGCTGGTCGGCGATCGCTTGCCCAATGCCGCGAAAATCTCGCAGATAGCCTTCGGCGGCGGCAGCCCGAATGCGATCCCGCCGCTCGAGTTCGTGCGGCTGATGGACGCGCTGACGGTCCATTTCGGGGCCGCCGAGCCGACGATCTCGATCGAGGTCGATCCACGCACATTCTCTCGGGACTGGGCTGCCGTCATCGAGGCTGTAGGCATCGAGCGCGTGAGCCTCGGCGTTCAGACCTTCACGCCCGCGATACAGGAAGCGATCGGTCGGGTTCAGCCTTTCGACCTCATTGCCGACACGACTGCCATGCTGCGCGCGGCAGGCGTTTCCTCTCTCAATTTCGACCTGATGTATGGCCTGCCGGGCCAGAGCCTGGCAGATCTCGAGGAAACGCTTGAGCGGACGATGGCGCTGGGGGCGGATCGGGTCGCCTTGTTCGGCTATGCCCATGTGCCGCATATCGTGCCGCGCCAGAAGCGGATCGACGCCAGCGCCCTGCCGGACCTGAAGCAACGCTTCGAAATGGCGGCGGCGGGTTATGACCAGCTTGTCGCCAGCGGATATGTCCCGGTTGGTTTCGACCATTTCGCGCGGCCCGAAGACCCGCTTGCGAAAGCCGCACGGGAAGGGGCGCTAAGACGCAATTTCCAGGGCTTCACCGAGGACCAGGCCCCGGTGCTGGTGGGCTTGGGTGCCTCGGCGATCAGTTCCTTCCCGGACCTTCTCGTGCAGAACGAGAAGAATCCGGGCCGTTACCGCATGATGCTGTCGCAGGACCGCCTCACCGGCAGCCGGGGCGTGCGCCGCTTGCCCACGGACCGGGAGCGTGGAGCCGTGATCGAACAGTTGTTGTGCCACGGCTCTGCCCGGCTCGATCAGAATCTTGTCGAGGAAGCCGCGACCCACCTCGCGCCCTTCGTTGAGCGGGGCCTTGCCGCCATCGACCGGGACTGGTGCACGGTCTTGCCGGAAGGCCTGCCCTATGCGCGCAGCATCGCCGCGCAATTCGATCCCTACCGCCAGGATTCGCTTCGCCGCTTCAGCTCGGCAGTGTGAACGGGCCAGCTTCCTGCACGGCCCGTCATTGGCTATCGGGTCTCGTGACGAAGGGGAATGCCTCGAAGTAGAAGTCGAAGCGCTTGCGCAATTCGGCGGGGCTGATGCCGAAATCGCGTTCCAGATTGTAGACGAGCTGCCCGTGCTTGCCGCGCGGGTGGCTGGCGATGAAATCGGCGATTTCGCGGTTGGCGGTTTCCGTTTCGGGCAGCCCGGCCTTCTCGCGGACAGCGCGCACGATCGCCATGTCGTCGGCCATGAAGGTTTCGAACGGCACGTCGACGCTTTGCTCCGCCGGCCAGACATGGCGGTCGCGAACGCAGGCGCGAAGCAACCGCTCCACCCTGTCCGACCAGTAATCGAGCAACCCCTTCGCATCGATGTCGGGATAGCTCATGCGCTCGCCATAGGCGATCATGGTGATCGCCGACTGGATGACCTCGACCGGATCGCGGTATGTGATCGCGACGGTGGCATCCGGGAAGACCTTGCGCAGCACGGGCAGTTGCTCGAGGTGTTGCGGGCATTTGGTGACCCAGCGCTTGCGCGGCTTGCCCGCCTGGACGTCGCGCCATTGCAGCAGCTTGAAGACGGTCTTCATGTATTCGTAGTGCGGCGTCTGATCGTGCGAGAGGTAGTGGTCGCGGAACCTCGGCGACCGGGCGATCCATTCGAAATTGTATGATGCGAAGTCGGGCCCCTGCAGCTCGATGTCCTCGTGAAAATGATCGGGTTCCATCGGATGCATTGCCGCCGACAGGGGAGAGGAGGCCTGCTGCATTTCCCATTTTTCGGCGGTGCGGGCATAGCGCGGGTCGACGCCGTCCTCGCGCGGCGGCTCGAGCGGATTCGGCACGGGCTCGTAAGTCTCCCACAGCGGCGTGGAGCGCAGGCGCGAATCGGCGCCCAGCAGGTTGAGCAGATGTGTCGTGCCCGAACGCGGCAGTCCGGCGACGATGATCGGGCGCTCGATCACTTCGTCGTGGATCTCGGGATGCTGCTTGAGGTAGTCGTGGATCAGCAGGCGGTTCGTCGCGTAGCGCACCGCATAGCCGAACAGGAACATGCGCTTGAGCGCATAGGCCCGCGTGTCGCCGTTCCATTCGTCGATCAGCAGCCGCAGCCTTTCGTGGAAATCGTCCGGGCCGAAATCGGACAGGCCGGTCGCCTGTTGCGCAGCGCCTAGCACCGCCTCTTCGGTGATGACCATCGGATTGGCTTGCGCGGCTGCGATCGCCTGGCGTTGGGCTTCGCTCAGTTGCGGCGAAAGCAGGTCGTCAATCTCGATCCGGGCAGGCATTCCTCGTCCCTATCCTTTTCGGGTTGTCCCGATTGGCAGAAACTCCGAGTAGAGGCCAGCCCATGCGCAAAGCGCAAAAGCCCCGGAATTGTTTCCGGGGCTTTTCTTCGCACTCTGTTGCGCCGCGCCTTGCCTCAGCCGATCGGCATCGGCGCACCGGTGCCCATGTATTTCGCGAGGCCCCGGTGCAGGTTGGTCACCTTGCGCTCTTGCCAGGGGTTGGGAAGGTTGCCGTTGAAGCCGCGCGATTTGTAGCCGCGCTGCATCTCGACCATGTTCGAGATGTCCTGGGCGATGACCAGCGGCCACTGGTCGAGGTCCTGCTCGAGGTAGGTCCACTCGGTCTCCGGCTCCTCGCCTTCGGGGAAGCGATCGAGGGCGACGGCCTCGAAGATGCACTTGTCCGGATCGGTGCCGTAGGGGCGGACCCGGTAAGCGAGCGAGAAAGTCGGCCCGGGGATGAAGTTGACGTTCGGGAAGACCGACAGCGCCAGCCCCGCCGCTGCGATCTGTGCATCGGTCAATGCGGGCCATGTCACTCCGCGCGCCGCGTCCTCGGCCTTGGCCATTTCCATCCAGCGCTTGTGGACCTCGCCGGCGGGCGTGCCTTCGGGCAGTTCCTCCGGAAGGCGCTGGGCCGTGCGGACCAGGGTTTCGCTGGTGCTGGCGCCGATCGTCTCCCAGTATTCGGCCTGCATCTGGGCGATCGTGATGCGCGGGTCGCCTTCGCCGGCGGCGCGGTGGACGCTGGTCTCGACCGCCGAGCCGACGTCGCGGTGCACCTTCGAATCGAACCCGGTCTGCCCGTGCAGCCCGAAGGCCTTGGAGAACGAGTAGAAGTCGCCGTACTTGATCAGCTGCGGATGGGTGCCCTGGACATGGTAAGGCTCCAGGAAAGCTTCGAGCGCGACTTTCCAGTTGCAGTCGAAAATGCCCCAGTAGCGGAAGCGATAGCGCATCTTGTCGAACTCGAACGGATCGATCAGCGAGGCGATGGGCTCGAGATATTCGCGCAAGGGGCAGGCTTCGGGGTCCATGTTGATCCAGATCCAGCCGCCCCACGTATCCACCTGCACCGGCGTCAGGCTGGTGCAGACCCTGTCCAGCGCGCCGTCCCAGTCTTCCCGGTCGGGAATGTAGGTTGCGTGCCCGTCCACCCCGAAAGTCCAGGCATGGTAGTTGCAGCCGAATTTCAGCTGATTGCCGCGGGCGCTGTGTGCGCCCTTGGCCTGCTTCACGACGACAGGCCCGCCGCCGGTGTTGTCGCCGACAAGCCGCCGGCCGCGGTGCGGGCAGACGTTATGGTAGGCCTTGAGCGAATCCGGCGCGTCGCGGACGATCAGGATCGAATCGTGGCAGATGTTGTAAGTGATGTAGTCGCCGACCTCGCGAAGCTCTTCCACGCGGCCGGCCTGCTGCCACACCTTGGACCACAGACGATCGGGCTCGGCCTCGGCATATTCGCGGCTGATGAAGGCCTCCACCGGATAGGTCAGCGCTTCCGACAGCTCTTCCGACACGATCTTTTCAGGCTTGTTCATCTCGATCCTCCAACCAGTTTCGCCGTACCGGGAAGCGGGTGGGAGCCGCCGCCCGGTCGGCGTTATCGCTGCATTGTCATCAGGCCGGTTCGGCTACCTTGTCCGTGGTCAAAACGAGTCCTTCGAGAGCGCCCGCATCACGCCATTTCTGCAGCATGTCCTCGAAGGCGTAATAGCCTTCGCCCCAGGGCTCGCCGAAGATGTGGCGCTTCTTCGTTTCGTCGCCTTCGTTGTTGAAGTAGCTCGGCGTGCACTCGTTCACGAAGGTCGAATTATCGACCGCGACCGAACGCAAGTGACGGATGTATTCGTCCTGTGCCTCCTGGCTCGGCTCGATGACAGTCGCACCGCGCCTGAGCGCTTCGCTGGCGACGTAGCCGATGTGAAAGCCCTGATCGACGAATGTCTTCGAATTCGAGGCGTTGGTGCCGGCCTGCGTGAAGCCGGTGAAGAACATGTTGGGGAAGTTATGCGCCATCATCCCCTGGAACGTCCGGAAGCCCTCGCGCCAGTAGTCGTAGATCGACATCCCGTCGCGGCCTTCGATCACATCGATGCCCCAGCGTCGATCGAGGTCGTTGGTGACTTCGTAGCCGGAGGCGAGGATGAGGCAGTCGATCTCGTATTCCACGCCATTGTGGACGAAGCCCTTTTCGGTCAGCCGCTCCAGGCCCTGGGTTTCGGCCACGTCGATCAGCGTGACGTTGTCCTGGTTGAACGCGGGATAATAGTCGTCGTTCGAGGCCGGCCGCTTGCACAGATAGCGGTAATAGGGCTTGAGCGCCTCGGCCGTCTCCGGGTCCCTGACCACGTCGCAGCGGTTGCGCAGGCGCTCCATCACCCGGTAGTCCATAACCTCGCGGCGCTGGGCATATTCCTCCAGCGTGATGTCGGGCCAGCCTTCGGCCTCCAGCTCGGCATTCACGTTCTTGCTGATTTCGGTCCAGATGTCCTGGATCATGTCCGGTTCGCCCGGTCCAAGCCGTTCCATTGCCGCGTGGTGGAAGTTCCTGATGCGCTCTTCCTGCCAGCCCGGCTTCAGCGACTTGTACCATTCGGGATCGATCGGCCGGTTGTTGCGCTCGTCGATCGTCGAAGGCGTGCGCTGAACAACGTAAGTCTGGCCAGCATGTTTGGCGAGATAGGGGACAACCTGAATGGCCGTCGCGCCGGTGCCGATGATCGCGACCTTCTTGTCGCCGAGCTTGTCGAGAACCGGATTGCGCCAGGAGCCGCCGGTGTAGTCATAGTCCCAGCGGGCGGTGTGGAAGATCTTGCCCTTGAACTTGTCGATGCCAGGAATGCCGGGCAGTTTGGGCTTGTTGAGCGGGCCCATCGCCAGCACCACGAAGCGCGCCTTGATATCGTCGTCGCGATTGGTGCCCACGTGCCAGCGGTCGATGGCCGGATCCCACTTCAGCGTCTTGATCAGCGTGTGGAACAGCGCGTTCTTACGCAGGCCGAAGGTGTCGGCGATGATCTGGCAGTGATCGTGGATTTCGTAGCCGTCGGCGAACTTCTTCGACGGCATGTAGTTGGTCTCTTCGAGCAGCGGCATGTAGACCAGCG
>JAGREL010000140.1 GCA_020446575.1 Novosphingobium sp.
CACACGGAATTCCTGACAGTCCCGCAAAGGCCGCGATGAGCGCCGCGCTTTCGTCGTCGCGAAGCTCGCTGAGATCCTTGACGATAACCAGCGAGCGAGAACCTATCGACAAGGTCTGGATCTTTGCGCCTTCGTTCCAGACGCTTGGATCTCCTCCTAGGGCAGTCCACACTTCTCGGCAGTGGTAAGTCTTTCCGTCCCCGGCTGTGCCGGTGATGATGTTCGAAACGGGGACATCGCTGCGGAAGTTCTCAACTAGCCGTTCGACGAGCGGAGCGGGCAACGTGATTGGAACGATCTTGTGCCGCTTTAGAGCACGCTGGATCGACTCATCGTACATGTTGTCATTCGTGGGGATAGGACCGTAGTTCCGCAGAAAACGGACCCAAGCCGCAGCAGATGTATGTGACGACAAGAATTCCCCCCTGTTCCTCAGACAAATGCTTCTAGGGCATGGAGGGATTCGATCAACGGAATCTGCGCGAGAAAGTTCATTTAGAGGTTGCCGTAAAGGCTTATCGGCTCGGCAGTGCACCTAAAACGCGGCGTTGAAACCTAAACGTTCGTCGCTGAATTTGTGACTAATCCGATTTCCTGAGTTTGCTCTCATACCGATTGGGCAAAAAACCCAAGAGTAACTCTCGTAATGGAAGTGCCGGATTATGCGGATACAGCTTCGGCGCCTTCCAGAGCTGAACCGAAATTTCATTCGGAATTGCAGCGTAACTTCTTGCCGCCGTCAAAAATTCGCTGAAGGTCGGAACATCTCGAAAGTATGCCCCTCGCCAATGGCGAACCTCTAGCTCAAAGTCGCAGTCAGGCACCCCAAATACAATTACAAAATATGTGTCGAGCCCGGCATCCCAGCCCACGGCGACCTCGAACACCTCTGAATGTGACGGCAATGGCTTGAGTGAATACCGGCTCATCGCGTCACCAGTCGCTCGCCAGCATAACAGTCACGACGCGGAAGCTCTGCTGAGCGTCCCACGGCGCCTCCGATCCCCAAGCGAACGTTGCGTCGTTGGCGTAGACATCGACCTTCCAGAAGATCTTATGGCCCTCGTACTCAACCACGCCGAAGTCGCGCTCGCCGTACGGGTCGTTGCCGGGATCGATCAGAGTCTCGTTGATCAGCCGGCGCAGGGCGGATTGGCCGATCATCAGGTTGAGCTGTCGCGTTCCAGAATCGGGGTCATCGCCGGCAAGAATATCCGCGAGCGCCCGCGTGAATACAGTCTTCGAGGTCACAAGCGACCCCGCGCGGGCAGCATCGTTGAGCGCTGCGATCTCGGCGGTGCGGTCGGTGTCAGCAGTGGCCGCCGTGGCAACTTGGGTCATCAAACTCTCCTTTGCAGTGATCGACCGATGTGCGCCCCCTCCCCTCCGCCCGCCGGTTGACGGCGCTTGAGCGTTCACGCTACGTTCTTTCTCGAAAGGAAATTCCCGATGCCCATCGGCGCCCACACCGACCATTTCGATCTCGACATCGCGCTCCGCGATGCCTCGTGCGACCTCAACGTGCTGCCGGCGCGGCGCGCCATCGCGGCGCTGTGTATCGGCGTCGGGGTCGATGACGCCTACTTCTCGGTCCGCGAACTGCGCGAAGCGGTGTCATTGGTGCATGAGAATGCTGCCGGTGGACGGGCGAAGCTCGCATCGATCCTCAGCACATCGTGCGACGATTTCCAGCGGGCGGTCTACTACTGCCTCGCCGGGCGCGGCGTAGTCGAGATGGCCGAGGCGATGGACTGGCTGCTGGGCATGCTGAAGGCGCGCGGTCGGACCGCAGCCTGGCTCAGCCGCTCGCGGGTGCGCCGCAAGGACCTGGTCTCGCCCTATGTGGCAGAAGCTCCGGACGGCCCGCTGGTCTCACCGAGCCCGGATTTCGAGCTCGGTCAATCGTGGTTCGTCGAACGCGGACCGAAGCCCTACTGAGTGATCAGGGCTCGTCATAGTTGCAGGTGACGACCCGCGAGACGGTGCGGCCCGGCGCGGCCTTGCTCGCCAAGACCACGCGGAACGGCTGCAGCGGGTTTCCTGTCTTCACGACCGCCGTGTCGCTCAGGATATGCTCGGCAACGCGGGTCGCCACGCGGTTGGCGTTTTCGATGCTGCAAAGGCGCCCACGTTTAGGTGAGCGTTCGGGGGGTAGCTGGTCCGACATGGCGGTGCAAGCTCGCGTGCCAGTCACGGCGCCGACGGGGCGACCGGGGTCGGCACGATCGTCCAGGCGCGGCTCATCAACTTGCTGATCTTCACGCCCATCCCGTCGTTCATCCGGCGCAAAATGGTTTTCCGGCCCGACTGGACCACGCGGAAGCTGCGTTCGCTCTGCCCATCGGTGAAGATAAGCGGTTCGGCCAGCACAAGCGTATCGCCGGGCCGCGGCTTGCGGCGCGAGGTCAGCGCGAGACGCGCCCGGCATGCCTCGCGCCATTTGGCGGCATATTCGTTGCCGGGAGGACCCAGCAGATTCAGAATCGAGGCCGGGCAATCGTAGTGGTAGGGGCCCATGGTTTCGGACATGTCCTTGTATCCGAACTCCTCGCCGCTGCGTGCGCCGGGGTTCCATTTGACCAGGCAGATGATTGCGAAGGTTTCGCGCGGACCATCGGCGTCATAGCTCTGGCAGGCCGCGTAATAGGCACCGGACCGGACCGTCGATTTGAGCACCCGCAGCCCGGTCTCGCGGCCTTTGTCCGGATCGGGCGGGTAGGTGCATTGGTTGTCGAGATAGGCCTTCGGCGTGGCAAAAGGCGACATCCCGCCGCGGGACATGAACAGCCAGCCCATGGGGTTTTCTCCTAGAGCAGCGCTTGGCTGCGCGGGTTGATGGAAAGGCCGGTCTCGCGGACGACCAGCGCGCGAAAGCTGTGCGGGGCGGCGAGGACGGCGATGTCGCAGAAGTGGTTGCGGTCGCCGAGGTAGTCCTGACGGCCCTTGCAGCGGCGGAACATGACCTCACGGCCAGGCCGGATGCAGGGGATCGAGACCTGGACGTAGATCTCGTCGCCATGAAGGGTGATCTCGCCTGAGACAGCGGGACCGGCGAAATTGCTGCGCAGGTCATACTGATCGGGGTCCAGGCCCATATGGCGGGCTGCGACCCGGAGCGCCGAGCGCGCTTCGCGGTGGAAGGCGCGCTTGGCTTCGGGGTCATAGCCGATCCCGCGCCGGGCAAGTGCGACCAGCGCGGGCTTGGACTTCAGCTCATCGATCTTGGCGATGCACTGGCGGCGCAGCGGCGTGTCCTCGGTGAAGGTTTCGTCCGGAGCATGGCCGAGCGCGATACGGCCGAGATGCCGGGCCAGCAGGATGGTCGCGGGATCGCGGGCCGGATCGATGCCGGCATTGCGCGCATCCTGCATCGCGTCGACCACAGCCTGGGTAGCGGTCGGGATGGTCGCGAGCCCGTCGGGCTGGAGCGCCCGGCGATAGCGGAAGTCGAGATCGTAGTTCATGGGTGAAAGCCTCCATCGCGCCCCATGGCGCGCCGGGCTCCCACCCCCTCCCCTTCCCGCTCGCCATGCGAGCGTGTCCGACTTCCGTTAGGCCGCCTCCTTGAGGTCGCCCGTGAGCGCCGGATCGAACTGGCGCAGCCACTTGACCGCCTGCTCTGCCTTGGCGGCTGCATGGAGGATCGCGGTCTTGTCCCCGCGCAGGATCTTCATCCAGTGATGGATGTAGGCGGCGTGGCTGTCGTGGAGTTCGTTGGGCAGACCGTATTCGGCGCAGAGGGTAGCCTGGGTCAGCGAGGCAACGATCTCCTCGAAGGCGTAGGCATCATCGCCGAACCGCTTGCCGAACTGCCTGTTGAGCCGCTTGGCAGACCCCGTGGCGTGGCCCAGTTCGTGGCATCTCGTTGAAAAGTAAGCCTCAATGGAATGAAATGCCTGCGGATGCGGCAAGGTGACCGTATCGGTCCCCGGCGAATAGTGTGCGCTGTCGCCGCCATGGACGACGTGGATCGGGATTGCCTCAAGGAAGTCACGAACCCCGGCGGACAATTCGCCGATTGCCGCCGGGCTTGGCGGCTCGGGATAGTAGTGCCCCGGCAGCCCATCGATTTGCGAGGCGTTGAACACGTGGTTCCATTTCATGAACCGGATGGTCTTCTCAGTCACCTCACCGGTCAGGCGATCGGTGTCAGTCTTGCGTGCTGAGGAATAGAACACGCTGAATGAGCCGCTCTCGCCCTTGCGGACATGGCCACCGAGTTCGAGCGCTTGTTTAAACGTCATCCAGTAGGGGCTGGTGAAGCCGCGGCTTTCGGCGACCGCCCAAAGGAAGAAGGTGTTGATCCCCGTGTAGGAAAGTCCGTTGTGGCGTAGCGGACGGGTGCTGGTCGCCGACCAAGGTTTGAGCCACGGGGCGGTGCCGGCGGCGATCTTTTCGAGGATCAGGTCGGTGATTACCTGGGCGACATCGGGCTTCGGATGACGGGTCATTGGTCCGAGCCCTCCCCCGCGTCGACAAGGGTCAGGTGGTTGCCTCCGCTCGACCAGGCTAGCTGGAGCTTGCGTCCGTGCGGGATGCGCCAGGCTACGCGGTCGGCAAAGGCCATGCGGATGCCTGCAAGAATGGCGGCGTCATCTCCTTCGAGGATGGCATGGGCCCGCACGGCAGCGTCGTGGCGAAAGCGGGTCTCCTGGGTATCGTAGCTGTCCGCATCGGAATCGTCAGAAGGCGAGAACACCGCATCGATGATCAGGTCGGTGAGATCGTTCGGATCGAGTTCCGATCCCCGGGTGAGTGCAATCACCGCGCAGTCAGGATCGCTCCAGGAATCGTCGCCCTCCTGGATGACAAAGTCGGTCTCGACGTCGAGGCGGTGACCGTGCTGATCGGTCAGTTCGATCCGGATGGCACCCGGCCTCTTGGTCAGGGCGTCGGGCTCACTCGCGGCCGCCTGATCGCCATCGTACGTAAAGCATTCGCCGGTGCGGATGAAGCAGGACAGCGCGTCGTACCACGGATAGCCGATGAAATTGGTGATCGGCTCATGGAAGACGCGGGGGTCGGGTCCGCCGAGCTTGTGCGGCTCCCCGCCATGCGAGTGCCGGAGCGCGCGGCCGAACGTTACGGAATCATAGGAGTTGGTGTCATCGTAAATGGCGGCGCCCGGCTCAAGATCAGCAAAGGCCGGGACCTGGCGATAGTCTTCGCGGGCGGTGGAAGGCGACCAGAGCGGCAGTTGCCGCGCCGCTTGAGGGAAATCGTCGCAGTAGAACCGTGCCTCGAGCCAGTCCTCGAAACTCAGCCGATGGTGCGTCTCGGTGTAGATGACCGAGAAGATCGCCCGGCTGCAAAGTACGACGAGGTGGTCGAGCGCGCCGTTCCGGTAGATTTCCTTGCGGGCAGGCAGGACGAGGACGAGATCCGGCGCATCGACGATATCGACCTGGACGCTCCACTGGGTGTGGTGAACCTCCTTGATCACCGGGAACGCGTGCTTGAGCGTCACCCCGTGGAAATTGAGCGTCGCCACGTGCGGCGAATGCCGGTCGCGGAACACCCCGATGCGGAAACCATCGCGCTCGATGACTTTGTAGGCATCGGCGAGGAAATCGGCGCGGGCGAGATCCTTGCCGTTGTAGGTGACCGGCAGAGGGAAAAACCGCGCCGCCGCTTCGACGGTTCGCTCGAGCTTGCCATCGGGCCCGGGCGGGAAGTGAAAGGCGATTGTCGTGCCGCGCGGGCCATCCCAGGGAAGCACATCGATGTCGGCCTCACCGGTCCAGGCGTCGCCTGCGATCGCCAACGAGAACGATCCAACAGCACTGGTGGAACTCACCACCGTGTCGAGTCCGGCGAGGCTGAAAAAGCCCATCCCGGCAGGATCCTCGCGGGTCCGGCATTCACCGGGCCAGTCGGACTGCCCGAGCGACACAAGATCGACCGGATCGGCGATGCCCGCGCCATCGTCATCGACGGTGATCAGGCAGGCATCGTCGAGATGCTCGGCCGTGACCACGACGCGGGTGGCGCCGGCGCGGCGCGCGTTCTGGAAGAGTTCGGCGAAGATGTCGTCGAGGGTCCCGTTAAAGATACGGGTCACCTTGGAGATTGCTTGCGGAGAAACCCGGGCGCGCAATTTGGTCAGCGTGGTCATGAGACATGTCCTGTGTGCGGGAGACGTGCAGCCGCAGGCGCATCGGCCTGCGGCTGGTTCGCGGGGGATGGATCAGGCGTCGACAGGCTCGGCCGCTTCGGCGTTCTGATCGTCGCTGGCCTCCAGTTCATCGACCTCGCCCTCCGGCGCGGGTTCGCCCCCAGCTTCGATCGGCACCTGCTCGTCCTCGCTCTCGCTGGCGGCGATGGCGCGGAACCGCATCGCTTCGGGCACCCAGGCGAGCGCGGCTTCCTTGACCTCGGGCGCGACGATGGTCTCGCCCGTGAACAGCTTCTCGCAGGACGCCGAGAGGTCGCCCTTCTTCGAACCCATGAAGCTCGCCGCCATGGTCGGCCCGCCGACCTCGCTGACATGGGCGAGCAGCGTCTGTTTGCTGACCCGGTCGAAGTAGTTGGCCGAAGTCGGACGCCAGTGGCTGGCGACATTGATGCCCATCAGCGTGGCAAGGTAGTCGTGAAGATCAATCGGCTCGGGACCAGACTGGCCAGCCTTCTTGTCGATGCCCATGCTGGCTTCGAGGGTCTTGGCCATGCACCAGGCAAGCCAGCTTGCCTTGGCATCGTCGTCGAGCGCACTGAACGCGGCGAAGCGGTCGACCGTGCGGCGGTGCTCGGTCCAGTACATATCGAGCGTCTCTCGCATGTCGGCCATCAGCGTGTGGGCCGGATTTTCGGGATAGTTGGCGAGGTAGAGTGAGGGCGAGGGTGCGCGCAGTGTCGTGCCGAGGGCCTGGGCGCTGTAGAGCGCCCGCGAATCCGCGATGGCGAAGATCAGGTAGTCGAGCGCGATTGCTGGGTTCGACGCGAGGTTGATCGCCAGGATGTCGCGGCGCTGGACGGCGAGTTCCTCGACCAGCTTCTGCGACAGCGGCTTGGGTGCCGAGGCGGCGCCAGCGCCCTCCCCTGCCCCGCTGTCAGCGCCGCCCGGCGCATCGGCACCACCGCGGGCCTTGCGCTTCTCGAGCGGCTTGTCGCTGTAGAGCCCGCTGGCCACGGTCGGTTCGCCGTCGGCACCGATGATCACGAAGCAGCCGACATTGGCTTTCATCTCGTCGGGGATCACGGGTGGCTTGTCGTGGAGTGCGTCGTAAGCATTGGTCGCCGCATCCCAGCGTGCCTGAAACTCGGCGGCGGCGCTTTCATCGTCCTCGTCGAGCGCTTCACCTTCGGCTTCGAGCGCGGAGATCGTCTCCATGAGACGGTCGGCTTCCGCCTGTTCTTCATCCGATAGCGGGGCGGGCTCAAGATGGACCTGATGCAGGTCTTCGGTTGCGCCGTAGGTCACGCGAGTCTCGAGGATCGGCCGCACCCAGGCGTAGCCCGAAGTCTCGGCGATCTGGGTCGCGTAGGCCTGGAGTTTCTCGCCCGCGATACGCTGGGCGATCTCCGCGTCGATCCAGGTCTCTCCGCCATCCTCGGTGAAGAGGTCGC
>JAGREL010000141.1 GCA_020446575.1 Novosphingobium sp.
GGCCAGGTGTTCAGCCGGGTGCATGTCGACGATATCGTCAGCGGAGTGGTCGCGGCGCTCGAAGCTCCATCCGGCGCCTACAACCTCGCCGACGATCTGCCTTGCAGCCAGAATGTCGTGATCGAAGAAGCCTGCCGCCTGCTCCGCATCGCTCCGCCGCCACTGAAGGCGCTCGAGGAGGCCGGCCTGTCGCCGATGGCCCGCGCCTTCTATGCCGAGAACCGCCGGGTCGCCAACGGCAAGGCGAAGCGGCTGCTCGGCTGGCGACCGCTTTATCCGACTTATCGCGAAGGGCTGGTTTCGTGCCTCAGAGAGCAGCGATAGCTTGGGCGAGTGCCGTGCAATGCTCGGGCCGGCTGTCCCAGGCGGTGACGATCCGCGCGCCGTTCTCGCCCCAATCATAGAAACCGAAGCCCTGCTCGCGAAGCACCGCCGCTTCCCGCGCTTCCAGCCGAAGGAATATCTCGTTCGCCTCGACCGGTTCCAGCAGACGTTCCCCCGCCGCCGTAGCGATCTCCTGCGCGGCCGCGTTGGCCGCGCGCGCGTTTTCCAGCCAGAGCCCGTTTTCAAGCATGGCGAGAATCTGAGCGGCGAGGAACCTGCCCTTGGACTGCAGATGCCCCGCCCGCTTGCGCCGAAATCGGATCACGTCCGCTACGGCTGGCTCGAAGAACACGATCGCCTCGGCGCCCATCGCGCCGTTCTTGGTAAAGCCGAAGCTGAGCGCATCGACGCCCGCGTCGCAGCTGATCGCTGCGGGGCTACAGCCGAGATGAGCCACGGCATTGCCGAAACGCGCGCCGTCCATGTGCAGCCCGAGCTTCCGGTCCTGCGCGCACTGGCCGAGCGCTGCGACTTCGGACGGTGTGAAGACCCGCCCCCTCTCCGTCGCCTGCGTGATCGATACGGCGTGCGGATGCACCCGGTGGACATCCATGCGGATCGAATCGATCACCGCCGCGATCGCTTCGGGCGTGAGTTTCGCGCCTTCGCCTTCGGCCAGCATCAGCTTGGCGCCGTGCAGGTAGAAGCCCGGCGCCCCGCATTCGTCGTTCTCGATATGCGCGGTATGATGGCAGATCACCCCTCCCTCGGGCGGCACCAGCGCCGCCAGCGCGAGGCAATTGGCGGCAGTGCCGGTCGCGACCCAGAGCGCGGCGCATGGCCGCCCGAACATTTCGGAAAAGGCCTTGTCCAGCTGCTGGCTCAGCGCGTCGCCATCGTAAGGCGAATCGGGCGCGTCGGCGGCCTGCATCGCGCGCCAGACGGCGGGATGGACCGAGGCGGCATTGTCGGACAGGAACTGCATGGCCATATGGCGATGCGGCCCGTCCCTCTCCCAGTCAAGCTCAGGAGATCCATCTTTGGCAGATGTCACGATCACGCAACGCGATAACGGCGACAAGGGCGCCTATTACGCCCATGTCGCCGGCAGCAAATCCATGGGGCGGCTGACCTGGGTCGAGCAGGACGGCGTACGGGTCGCCGAACACACCATCGTCCCGCCCGAAATCGGCGGCCAGGGAGTCGCGGCGCGGCTGGTTGAGGCCATGATTGCCGATGCCCGGGAAAGCGGATTCAAGGTGAAGCCCGTCTGCAGCTATGTCGTGGCGGCTTTCGACAAACACCCCGAATGGGCGGATGTGAGGGCCTAGGCCTCAATCCTCCGGTTCGCCGAACCCGCCGCCGCCCGGCGTCTCGATCACGAAGACATCGCCCGGCTGCATCTCGACTGACGCGGTGGCGCCAAGCTCTTCCGCGCTGCCATCCGCCCGCTCGATCCGGTTGACGCCGCTGGCGCCGTCTTCGCCACCCGTCAGGCCAAACGGAGCGGTCGAGCGACGGTTCGAGAGGATCCCGGCATGCATCGCTTCCAGGAACCGAAAGCGCCGCACCGCCCCGTCACCGCCGCGATGGCGACCCTTGCCACCCGAACCGCGCCGGATGGAAAACTCCTCCAGCAGGACCGGAAAGGAGGACTCCAGCACTTCGGGATCAGTCAGCCGGCTGTTGGTCATATGCGTCTGGACCACATCGGTCCCGTCAAAATCCGGCCCCGCGCCCGAACCGCCGGCGATGGTCTCGTAATACTGCCGCCGGTCATCACCGAAGGTGAAATTGTTCATTGTCCCCTGCGCTGCCGCCATCGCGCCGAGCGCGCCGAACAGGGCATCGGTGACGGCCTGGCTCGTCTCGACATTTCCGGCGACCACGGCAGCGGGCGATCGGGGATGCAGCATCGAGCCTTCAGGCACCACGATTTTCAAGGGCCTCAGGCAGCCTTCGTTCATCGGCACCGCTTCATCGATCAGCGTGCGCACGACATACAGCACGGCCGCCCGCACCACCGGAAGCGGCGCATTGAAGTTGTCGGTGAGCTGGGCGCTGGTGCCAGCGAAGTCGATCGTCGCGCTGCGTGTCTTACGATCGATGGCAACCGAAACGGCAATCACGGCGCCATTGTCCATCGTCAGGTGGAATGCGCCGTCGGCCAGCCGATCGATCAGGGCGCGGACGGCATTTTCGGCGTGCGCCTGGGCGTGGCCCATATAGGCATCGACGACTTCGCGCGCCTGCTCTCCGGCGATCCGACGCAATTCGGCCGCTCCCTTGGCGCAAGCCGCGACCTGTGCCCTGAGATCGGCGAGGTTCTGGTCCGGATTGCGAGCAGGCCAGGGGCCGGAGGCAAGGCGGGCTCGCAGCTTGTCTTCCAGCAATTGGCCCCGGTCGACCAACAGGACGTTATCGAGGACGACGCCTTCTTCCTCCAGGGTGTGGCTGGCAGGCGGCATCGAGCCGGGACTAATTCCGCCGACATCGGCATGATGGCCCCGCGCCGCGACATACCAGGCAGGCTCGACATCTCCATCCTTGGCAAAGACCGGCATGACCACGGTAATATCGGGAAGATGCGTCCCGCCGTCGTAGGGCGCGTTGAGCACATAGGCATCGCCCGGCAGCATGCCCCTGCCGTCCCGGCCGCTGGCGCGCCGCGCGAGAATGGTCCGAACGCTCTCGCCCATCGAACCGAGATGGACCGGCATATGCGGGGCATTGGCGACGAGATTGCCTTCGCCGTCGAACACCGCGCAGGAGAAATCGAGCCGCTCGCGGATGTTCACCGAACTCGCGCTGAACTGCAGGGCTGCCCCCATCTCCTCGGCGACAGCCATGAACAGCGCGCTCATGATCTCGAGCCGCACGGGATCAAGCTCGGTGCTGGCAACAGCCGCCGATTGCATTGGCACGGCACGCGAAAGCAGAAGGTTGCCGAGCCGATCCACGCGAACCCGCCAGTCCGGCTCGACAACCGTGGTCGACACCGGATCGACAATAAGCAACGGCCCTTCCGCCTCAAACCCGGACGCAAGCTCCTCACGAAGATAAAGAGGCGCATCGAGCGCGCTGCCACCGCTGAAAAAGCGCACCTGCTCGTACGGCTGGGAGGAATGATCGGGAAGGGAGACGGTGCTTCCCGAAGCTTCGTCCCCGGCCACGATTGCCTCGACACGCAGCGTCTCTGCAATCAGCGATTCGCCGGCGGAAAAACCGAAGCGCGCCTGCCAGCCTTCCCGGAAGGCCAAGCGCATCTCGCCCGGGGAGCCGTAAGGCACTTCGATTGCGTTTTCGCTGCCAGCGGGTCTGATGCCAATACTGGCTTCGCGCCGGTTCGCAGCATCGCCTGCACCCTGAGCCGCAAGTTCGGCCTGCGCCTCTTCGCCAAGCCGCGCCACTGCCTCCTCGATCCGCGCTATGCCCCCCTCATCGAGCGGCAGCGCCAGCGTCGCCTCCCTCAGCACCCGCCGGTCGGCAAGCCCCATGCCGTATGCCGAAAGCACGCTTGCCAGCGGATGGCATTGCACGCGGATGATGCCCAGCGCATCGGCCACGCCGCAAGCATGCTGGCCTCCGGCCCCGCCGAAGCAGACCAGAGCGGCACGGGTGACGTCATGACCGCGGCGCAGCGATACTGCCTTGATCGCGTTGGCCATATTGGCGACCGCGATCTCGAGGAACCCTTCGGCGGCTTCATCCACTCGCAGGCGCTTCCCGGTTGCGACCTCGACGTCAGCCAGGAGGGTTTCCATACGCTCGCGAGCGGCTTCGGGATCGAGAGGCTGGTCACCAGCAGGCCCGAACACGCTCGGGAAATGCCGAGGCTGCAGCTTGCCGAGCAGCAGGTTGCAGTCAGTGACGGTCAGCGGCCCGCCGCGCCGGTAGCAAGCCGGCCCCGGCGCCGCACCGGCCGATTCCGGCCCAACGAGAAAGCGTGCGCCGTCAAAATGGCAGATCGAGCCGCCACCCGCCGCTACCGTATTGATGCGCATCATCGGCGCGCGGATGCGCACGCCGGACACACGGGTTTCGCTGTCGCGTTCGTACTGGCCGGCAAAGTGCGAGACGTCCGTCGAGGTCCCACCCATATCGAAACCGACGACCTCGCCGAAGCCGGCTTCCTGCGCAACGGCCGCCATGCCGACGATGCCGCCTGCCGGGCCGGAAAGGATCGCATCCTTGCCGTGAAAGGCATCCCCGGCAGCGAGCCCGCCGTTCGATTGCATGTAGAGCGCGGACACTTCCGGGCCGAGCCCCGCCTCCAGCCCCGAGACGTAGCGGCGCAGCACTGGCGAGAGATAGGCGTCGACAACGCTGGTATCACCGCGCGCGACAAGCTTGATAAGCGGAGCGACACGGTGGCTGGGCGATACCTGGGTGAAACCAATCTCCTCGGCAATGCGCGCGAGGGCCACTTCGTGGGCGGTAAAGCGCCAGCCATGCATCAACACGATCGCAACGGCGCGCAGGCCGCTATCGTAAGCTGCCTGGAGGGCCTTCCGTGCGCCGCCCTCGTCCAGCGGCACGAGCACATCGCCGCTTGCGCTCACCCGCTCCTCGATCTCCACCACATCGGTATAGAGAGGCTCTGGCAACACGATGTGGCGAGCGAAGATGTCGGGCCGCTCCTGTGTGCCGATCCGCAGCGCATCCCCGAAGCCCCCTGTGATCGCCAGCAGCGTCGGCTCGCCCTTGCGCTCGAGCAGCGCGTTGGTGGCAACCGTCGTGCCCAGGCGCAATTCGGCCGGGGGCAGCGGACCTTTACCGACACCCGTCATCTGCCGCATCGCTTCAACCGCCGCGTCGTCGTAGCGTCCCGGGTCTTCAGAGAGCAGCTTCAGGCGCTGCAGACACCCGTCCGGCGAGCGCGCCACGACATCGGTGAACGTCCCGCCCCGGTCGATCCAGAAACGCCATCTGCCCTGACTCATGGCGACAGCCATAGCGGGCTGGGCCGCCCGCGCCACCCGGTCAGTTTCGCGGAAACCTCTCGCGCAGCCTGTCGAAGGCATTGCCCGGCCCTTCGGCAAGCCGCGCCTCGATCATGGCGACGACCTCTTCGAGGCCATGCGCGGCGCTATCGATTTCAAGGTCGCAGATGTCGTTGCGATAAATCTCGTCGTAGTAGAAGGGCCGCAGACGCGTCAGCCTGTCGACAATCTTGTTCACGGCATCTTCGCCAAGGATTTCCACCGGCAGCTTCTTGGTCATCGCACGTTCGGCCACACGCTTTTCCAACACGTCGAAAGGCGGCTTCAACGTCACCAGCAAGGCCGGCAAGCCCTCCAATTTCCAAGCCAGGTCCTGAATTACCAGCGGATCGGTCATCAGCAGATGGTCAAAGACGATGTTACAGCCCGCGCGCGAGGCGGCCGCGACCCAGTCATGCAACGCGCCGAAGGCCTTCACGCCGTTCTCGCCGAAGCTCCAGCGCAAGGGTCCGTCAGGATTGTCCGGGTCAATCGGGTGGGCGTAGATGCCTTCCGCGCAACGCGGCCCATGATGGCCGAATTTAGCCGGGAAGCTGCCCGCCAGAAAATGGTCGATGCCGTAAAGCAGCCAGAAATCATCCGATTTCTGGACGAACAGTTCGGCCGTGCTCGATTTGCCCGAGCCCGAAGTGCCGTTGAGAATGAGGACTTGGCCCGGCTTGCCTTCGGCCATCACGGCTCTCCGAGTTGCTTTTCGCCGCGTGCAATCAGGCGGAAACGTTCGTCGGGCGAGAATTCCTGATTGTCGCCCCAGTGGGTAACGCCGTCCCAATCCCATTCGGCGAGCGACCAATGCACGGTGTGGTCGGTATAGCCGGTGAAGATAAGGCCCGGGTCAATCACGCCGGCGGCCTTCATCGTCCGGCCCAGCGTGTCGGTGCCTTCGAATACGACGCGCGCCGGCGCATGTTCGCCCCATTCCAGCACTTCGCGACGACCGGAGACGAGGCTCGCCATCTCGCCATCCTTCATGATGTAGCCGCCGATGCAGTCGGCAAAACGGCCATGGCCCATACAAAGGGCATGAAACGAGCTGTCCGCCGCGATGCCCCAGAAATACCCCCCCACGGCAAGCGATTCATATTCGCGCGCGCCGTAGGAGGTATCGCGCATCGAGAAGCAATCGATCGGGAATTCCTCACCGTGGCGGCGGATGACTCCCGTCATGCGGCCGGGCTGCTCGATGTGGAACTTCGCCGTGGCCTGCTGGCCGGAATCACCTGTCTTCAATTCGTGGCAGGGCCCGATGGCTTCCCAGGTCAAATCCATCTGGAAGCCGTTCCTGTCATAGTCGATCTTGTATCGCTGAAGCGGCTCGATCATCTTGCATGACAGCGAATTGCGCGCAGTCATGTCGAACTTCTGCGCTCCTTCCGGCATGCCCTGGAGGTGGCTCCAGTTGTAGTGCAGGCAATTCCACTGGAACCGGTTCTCCGTGTCCCACAGCGCCGGCCCGCCATTCAGCATGCCCATGTTGGGACGGAAGTAATACTGGATCAGGCCATGAATCCGGCGTTCCGGGATCGAGACCGAGAACCAGACGCTCTCGTTCCAGTAGGGATTGTCATCGCGACCCTCGCCGAAATAGTCGGCAAAGCTGAGATCGGTCATTGCTGTTCTTCCCCTTCGGGCATTTCGGTATCGAGACGCAAGCGGGTCAGCGTAAGCGTGGCGATGCGCCAGGCGCCGCCTTCCTTGCGGTAGGTTTCGTGGTAGTGGCCGCGCCCGAGGATCGATTTCCAGCCGAATTGCGGATGTCTATCCTCCCATTCGATGACGTCCTGCATCGCCCAGATTGCTCTGGCGTTTTCCTCATCGAGGATTTCGACTTCGCCGCCCAGATTCTGGTGACAGGAAACCGCCTTTTCGAGAGAATTGCGCAAACTGCCGGCATAGGTGTCACCACCTTCGGCATAGACCTTCCCGTCTGGTGTGAGGACCTTCATGTCGCTGGTAAAGACGGACCGCAGCTCTTCCCACTGCTTGGTGTCCATCAACCGATAGTAGCGCGCTTTCAGATTGCGGATTTCCTCGATCGCCTCGAGCCGCTCGAGCCTTTCCATCTTCGATCCTCTCCATTCCTCGCCAGTACGCCAACAGAGCCTCAGCCACATTGCAAGCCCCGCCATATGACCTGCGGGGCAATCAGGCTTGGCCCGTGGGCCGGGAGGTCAGCCGAAGCCGCGTTCCAGGAATGCTTCGGCAAGGCCGGCCAGCAGCGCCGCGCCCTGCGGCATGACGCTTTCGTCGACCATCATCCGCGTCGAATGGATGCCGCAGCACTGGCTCCAGTCGTCGCCTTCGTGGCTCACGCCAAGGAAGAACATCGCACCCGGAACCTTGTCGAGGACATAGGCGAAATCTTCTGCCCCCATGATCGGATTGTCGAGACGCAGGAAAGCATTTTCTCCGAACAGGCTGCGCGCCACCTGTTCTCCGAAATCGACTGCACGCGCATCGCAGATGGTGACGGGAAATCCCTCGATGAAATTGATCTCGGCAGTCAGACCATGCGCGCCGGCGATGCCGGCCGCCAGGATATGGATTTCGTCGCGCAGCCGCGCCCTGTTGGCGGCAGAAAGCGAGCGCAGGGTGCCGGTGAGCTTTGCCGTATCGGGAATGACATTGAACGTCGTACCGCCTTCGATGCGCGCAATCGTGACAACGACGGGATCGGCAACATCGAACCGACGCGTGACCATCGCCTGCAGCGCCGAAACGATCTCGCAGGCGACGGGCACCGGATCGAGCGTCTGTTGCGGCATCGACGCGTGTCCGCCGCGCCCCTGCACGGTGATCTCAACCTGATCGGCCGCCGCCAGCAGCGGCCCGGTGCGGCCCGCAACCAGGCCATGCGGCGCATTGGGAATGACGTGCAGGGCGAAGGCCGCATCGGGCAGGGGATCAAGCAGACCGTCTTCAAGCATGAAGCGCGCGCCGTGATATCCTTCCTCACCCGGCTGGAACATGAAGCGCACCTCGCCTTGCAGCGAATCGACCCGCCGGCACAGCAGTTCGGCGGCGCCTGCCAGCATGGCGGTGTGGGCGTCGTGTCCGCAGGCGTGCATCGCACCGGGCACGGTAGAGGCAAACGGCAGTCCGGTTTCCTCGGGCATCGGCAAGGCGTCCATGTCGCCACGGAGCAGCACAGACCGGCCCTTTCCAGCCTTGCCTTTGAGCGTCGCGACCAGGCCGGTGGTCGAAGGCCCATCCTTCCAATCGAGCGGCAAATGCGCCAGCGCCACGCGGACTTTCTCGCATGTCTTGGGCGTGTGCAGGCCGAGTTCCGGCTCGGCGTGGATCGCGCGGCGCAAGGTAACGAGTTCGCCGGCGATGGCCGCCGCGTCCTCGATCAGCGATTTATGCAGCATGCAGGGCTCCGGTGGATGAAGCACGCATGATAGTCGGCTTCCAGCGCCTGTCGAGCGGTGCTGAGACTTAGCTTTCCCTTGCCGCGCGCTGCTTCAGAACCATCTCGGCGACTTCGTAGGTGCGTTCATTGTCGACATCGACCGCCTGGCTCCCGTCTTCGGGGACGAGCGCGCGGAATGTAAGCCCGAACTTGCGGGAAATCCGCCTGGCTGCACCTTCCAGAGTCAGCAGTCTGAAACGGAACAGCAGGATATTGAACAGACCGAAGGCGTTGATGAGCCGCTGGGGGTTCTTCATGAACTGGCCTCCCTCGCGGAAGATCTCGGCAGCCCGAAATGCATCAGCGCCCACAACTCCGTAAAGGTTGCAATTGGCATAGCCATCGTCGCGGAATTCGTAGAAGCGCCGCTGAGCCTGGGGATGGATGGCCTGCACCGATGGTTTGGAAGCCAGGTTCATGACGACGTCGGCATCATGCAGCGCATCGAGCACAGCCTGAAAGCTGTTTTCGGTGATCAGCACGTTGTCGGCCGTGGTGATGACGAAGGGTGCCTGCTGCCCTTCGGCCGCGGCCAGCACGCTTTCGACGATATTGGATGCGGAAGGCACGAACTCGATGACAAGGCCCTGCTCGCGATAAGGTGCGACCAGCTCCTCGAGTTCGTCATTCGCGTCCGGTTCCACCGAAATCCGGACCTTGCCGACGGAGCCGGCACCAGCCAGCACATCGAGCACATGGAGGACAAGCGGCCTGCCACAGATCGGGACAAGGCATTTGTGGCTTACGCCCGCGCGTACCGCGAGCGGATTGACGACGCCCGTGCGCTGTGCGGCCAGGATGATGACCGTGCAGGGAGACGTGACGAGCGCTGCGCTCATACCAACTCCATCAAGCCGTGGCGGCGCAGGCTTTCCGCGACAAGGGACTCGATCAGGTCCTCCTGACTCCAGCCCATCAATACCGCAGAACGGCCGTAGACCTTCTGCGACCAGAGGTTGCACTGCAGATTGACTTCGAGGAGATTCGCCTCACCTGTCTCTTCATTGAAACGGAACTCGAAGCGGCCATAATCGAAGGGGCGGAAGATCTCCGCCATCCTGACCGTCATTTCCCGGATTTCCGGCCAGACGTCGGAGCCTTCGAAGGGGACCAGTTGGTATTTCTGTGACCGGTCGACGAGGTCGCGCTTTTCGGCATGAGTACGCAAATGCGAAGGATCAGCCTGGCGGAACAGCATGGGCGGCATGACATAGGGTTCGCCGTTCATTTCCAGCACGGGCACCTCGACATCGCTGCCGTGCATGAACGGCTCGACGATCGCGTCATGCCCTTCGGCGTGAATCGCCAGCACGCCCTGCCTCACGCCTTCCCAGTCGGTTGCGTCGCTCAGGCCCCAGCTGGCCGAGCTGTTGTTGGGCTTGATGACGTAGCGGTCCGCCTTGGGGCAACGGTCCTCCTCGATCGGCGCGCCAGCGCGATAGACTGCCCAATCGCATGTCCGCACGCCACGGGCGACGCCTTCCAGCTTGGTCAGGTGCTTGTCGTCGGCAATACCGCGCACGATCGGATTGGCGCCGAGATAGGGAATGCCGAGCCGGTTGCAGAGCAGCGGGCAGAGCATTTCCGAGTTGAAGAAGCCGCCCCGGTTGAGCAGCGGGAAGACGAAATCGACACCGGGATCGCTAAACAGCACATCATAGGTGCTGGCGGTCTCCAGCTTCTCGAAAAGCCCTTCGAGAATTACGCGCATTTCATAGTGATAGGGCGCGTGATTGCCATCCATGGTGTCCAGGTGCCCGTCGCTGAGCGCGTGCTTGGCGATGAACAGCAGTTTGAGATTTTGCCTTGCGGCGTCGGTCAAGCGAAGCGGTGAGACCATCAATATCGTTACCTTTGCGCCTTGCGCGCAACGCGTTCTGGGCTAATTGTCGCGCTCCCATAGCCGCTTTGCCGATCTTCGCAATTTCCTATTTGCGGCAGCGCCAGTATAGCGGCAGTCAGTCCGCAGTTGCGATCGCAGGCCGCATTGTCTCAAACACTCGACCTTTCACTCGCCGACTGGATGACGCGTGGCGGCGATGCGCGGATCGTTCTCGACACGGAAACGGGCCTCAACCGCTATTTCAGCGCACCCGTTCCCAGCGACGTACTGGCCTTCGCATCCTCGACTGCCAACGACCTCAGCGCGGAAGCCCATGCCTATCTGAGCGAGCGGTTCGCAACGGGGGCGGCTGCGCTTGAGGCGGGGCCTGCCTATGCGCGGTTTCTCGACGATATGCGCACGGAAGTCCGCACCGCCTACCGCCTGGGCGGCGAAGTCGACATCTTTTTCGCGCCGTCGGGAACGGATCTGGAATATGTCGGCCTCCTTGCGGTAGCGGGCAGGCGAAAGGGCGGAATCGCCAATTTCCTGCTTGGTCGGGACGAAGTGGGTTCCGGCTGCATCCACAGCGCCGCCGGCTGCTATTTCGCGAATGAAACCGCGCTGGGCGTCGGCGTTTCACCCAGGCAGCCGGTCGAAGGCCTGCCGCCGATCGAGTTGGGCGACGTTCCGGTGCGCTGCGATGACGGGGAGGCCCGGAGCAGTGGTGCCCTGAGCGGCGAAATGGAACATTCCATCACCGACGCGCTCGAACGAGACCGCTTTCCGCTGGTCCATGTCGTTCACGGCTCGAAGACCGGGCTGGTTCTACCGCGTCTCGACGACGTGGATGCATTGCGCGAGCGTTTCGGCCAGGACGTCGCCTTCGTCGTGGATGCCTGCCAGGCGAGAATCACCACTGAAGCCATCCACGACTATCTCGAACGCGGCATCATCGTCTTCATTACCGGCTCGAAATTCATGGGCGGCCCGCCCTTCAGCGGTTTCGCGCTGCTTCCCGAGGGCCTCGCCAAAGCAGCCGCACCCATGGCCAGGGGCATGGGCAACATCTTTCGCAGGGCTGAAATCCCCCCTTCGTGGCCGGAGCGCGAAGTGTGTAGCGACAGCGGCAATCCGGGCCTGGCGCTCCGCCTGGCGGCATCGCTCTTCGAATTACAGCGTTTCCAGGCGCTGGGGCTCGAACAGGTTGCCACGGTCGTCTCCGCCTTCACTTCGGCGACCGACCGGCTTGCGTCGCGCCTCGGTGTTTGCAAGGTCGCCAGCGCACCGGCCGAAGATGCCGGCGAATCCGCCGATCATCCGATCGAGATGCTGACGCTGGTGACGCTCGATTTGTGCCATTCACGATCGGGCGACCAGCTTCGGGCGCTGAATTTCGATGCGGCCACGGCGATCCACAGGGCGCTGGTGTCTCAGGGGATCCGACTGGGCCAACCGGTCCGCTGCGTCCGGCTCGGCAGCGGCGACTGGGCCGCGACCCTGCGCATCGGCCTTTCAATGCCGCAGATTTCGCGTCTCGCCAACGCCGGCGATGTCGCTCTCGGCGAATGGTTCGAAGCGGCGATGGGCCGCATTGCGACAGCGCTGGAGCCCTTACTGGAAGGCTGACGCGCGCTTTGCCCATCCGGATTCGCACGCTCGAACAGGTACTTGCGCCCCTGATCCATCGAGATTGCTTGTGCATTCGCATCGGCTGGTCCAAATCAGGCGCCAAGGGATGCCAAGGTTAAGCACGAAAGTCGGGCGGGTTTGAACGCGTTTATCTCGAGATTGCGTAACGCACCCGTGGCCGTGATCGCGGTTATGCAGAACTTCGGCTGGATGCTGGCCAGCCGCGGTCTCGCAGCCGTCTTCTCACTCATCTACCTGGCGATCATTACCCGCTCGCTGGGTGTTTCAGGTTTCGGCAAGTTCGCCCTGATCACGGGCGCGGCCCAGCTGCTGGCGAACCTGCTTGCTTTCCAGACATGGCAGATCATCGTCCAATACGGCGTCAATCATATCGAAAACGGCGATCAAAACCGGCTGGCGAGGCTGTTCCGCAGCTCCGTGCTGCTGGATGCCGTCAGTGCAGTGGCCGGCATCGCCGCCTCCGCCGTCATCCTGCACTTTTTCGCCGAGCAGCTTGGCATGACGCCTACGCTGGCGCGCGCCACGCTCATCTTCAACATCATCATGCTGTTGTCGCTGCGCTCGACACCGCTCGGCATCATGCGACTGCGCGACCGCTTCTCACTCGCCGCGGCGGCAGACAGCGCAACTCCGACGCTTCGCCTGATCGGCGCTGTCGTCGTCTGGTTCATCCATCCCAAGCTGCAAGGTTTCCTGATTGCCTGGGCTATCGCCGAACTGCTGACTGCCGCCGCCCATTGGTATGCGGTCCACAAGATCGGCGACCTGTCGCTGATGCTGAGGCGCGGCAAGGATGTCGGCAAGGTCCTCGAAGACAATCCCGGGATCGTGCGCTATTCGCTGACGACGAATTTCAGCCAGACGCTGAGCATGTCGGCCAAGCAATTGCCGCTGTTCCTGGTCGGTGGTCTGACAGGCACTGCAGCGGCAGGTGCATTCCGCCTTGCGGCACAGCTGAGCAGGTCACTCACAATCCTTTCGCAGATGATCGCGCGGGCTGCATTTCCCGAAATCGTGCGCGCCGTGCGCAGTCATGGCGTCAGCGGCATCGCCAGCGTAATTTCGCAGACAATCCGCGTCGCGCTCGTCGTGAGCGCAGTCGCGTTCGTCGTGGCAATCCTGTTCGGCCAGCTCGTGCTCGAAACAGTCGGAGGCGCCGAATTCGGCCGTGCCTACCACAGCCTGCTCTGGCTTGCAGCGGCGGCCTGCGTCGAACTGGCAGTAGTGGCCTTTGAGCCGAGCATCATGGCGGCCTACCGGGCGCATCTTGCCTTTTATGCCCGGTTGGTAGCGACTGCGGTCATGGTAGGCGCTGCTTTCCTGCTTGTGCCGACGATGGGCGCAGACGGCGTGGCAGTGGCGGTTTTCGCCAACTCCGTTACCCAGGCTCTGCTGCTTGGCCTGATCCTGACAAAACTTATCCAGGGCCACGACCGGGCAGTCGTGCGAGGTGAGGCGGGCAACTCACGGCCGGGCACCTGAAAAACGGCGGGTTTGCGCGTCACTTGCGCGTCCCGGTGGTTCTATTTGCCCCGAAAAGTCTCTAAGAGCGGCCCGATGAAACCCGTAAGTGGCGTTGGATTGAACCGGATTTCGCCGGAACCGCAAGGCTTGGCTGGCACTGCCGGCACCTCGTCCCGCACGGTTTCCGGGCCGCGCGTGGGCGTGGTGCGCAATCCGCGAAGCCACCGCAATAGGGGGCACGAACCCGAAGCAGTGAATGCAGCCAATGTGCTCACGGTGGCCCCACAGACCCGTGATGAGCTGGCAACAGCCCTCGCCGGCTTCGCCGAACAAGGGATAGAGTTGCTGGTAATTGACGGGGGCGACGGCACCGTGCGCGATGTCTTGACACGCGGAGCCAGGGTGTTTGGCACGCAATGGCCAAAGCTGGCCGTGCTTCCGAAGGGTAAGACCAATGCATTGGCGGCAGACCTGGGGTTGCCTCGCAAGTGGCCGCTGGCCGATGCGATCGATGCCCTTTCCTCGACCAGAACCGAGATACGCCGCCCGATGATCGTGGAGCGAACCGACCGAGATGACATCCACGCGATGGGTTTCATCCTGGGCGGTGGTGTGTTCAACGCGGCAATTGATGCCGGGCAGGTTGCACACCGATACGGCGCCTTTCAGGGCTTCGCGGTTGCCGTCACTGCCGCCTTCGGCATCGTCCAGGCCCTGTTTGGGCTGGGCGCGAGCCCCTGGCGTGCCCTTGCTCCGATGCGTATCGCCACCAATCCGGGCGATCATGAAATCCCGCGCAGTAGCCATGGGGGCTCCGGATTCAGATTTGCCTGTGGAATGTCGACGCTCGGAAAGTTCCCGCTGGGGATGCATCCCTTCGGCAAGGCCGGATCCGGCATCCAATATCTGGTAATCGATGCACCCTTGCGGCGGGTCATTGCCCTGGTTCCGGCTTTGCTGATGGGCCTTGACCGCCCTTACCTGCAAAGGCTGGGCATTCATCGCGGTGCAGCCAGCGAGATCGCCCTGCAGCTCGGCGGCAACTTCATCCTGGACGGCGAAGCCTTTCCCCCGGGCGATTACCGCCTGCGGCAAGGCCCCGAGCTTCAGTTTCTCGTCCCGTGACCGGGCAACTAGAGGCCCGGATCGCCGCAGGCCTGGGAGTGTCCGTGGCCTCGCAGGTGCGTGGATTTGCGGCGCGCCTTGGCGAGGAATCCCGTGCCCTGGTAGTCCTTTTTTACGGATCCAATCTGCGGACCGGCTCGCTGGATGGCGTGATCGACTACTACGTGCTGGTTCCCGGCGAGGCCGAACGGGGCGTCTGGCCCCGCGTAAGTTACCGCGAATGGACCGATGCCGGGATGCCGCTTCGCGCCAAGGTGGCGACTGTGACGCTGGAGAAGTTCCGCGAGGCTGCATCGGGCGCGTTGATCGACACTACGATCTGGGCCCGCTTCGTTCAGCCCAGCGCCCTGGTCTGGCAGCGCGACGAGGCTGCCGGACACGCCGTGGCGGAGTCGCTTGCCGCAGCCTGCCAGACTGCCGCCCGGCTGGCGGCCATTGTCGGGCCGGATCAGGGCCGGGAGGAAGATTACTGGTCGGCATTGTTCCGTGCGACCTACAGCGCGGAGTTTCGCATCGAAAGCTCTGGCCGGGAACAGTCGATCCTGACCCTCAACGCCCAGCATTTCGAAGGCTTGTTTCCGCTCGCCCTGGAAGCAGCCGGTATCGAATTCGAGCGCATCGACGATCTGTTCGCCCCGCGGATTGCGGCGGCGGAACGGGCCCGGATCGAGCGTTGGTGGCGTAAACGGCGGATGTTGGGAAAGCCGCTGAATGTGTTGCGGCTGCTGCGGGCAGCTTCCACCTTCGACGGAGCTGCGAGATATGCCGCCTGGAAAGTGGAGCGCCACACCGGCGTGAAGATCGCGCTCACGCCGTGGCGGGAACGCCATCCCATCCTGTCCGCGCCGGCAGTCCTGTTTTCGCTGTGGCGCGCCCAGCGCAAGGGCCGCGCCAACCAGCGCTGAGCGCGCTACATGTATTTCATGACTATGCTGATCGACTTGACGTCGCCGCCGACCCGGATCGCCGTCTTCTTGTAGCTCGGCTTGCCGAGATTGAAGATGTTGATGCTCGGGTTATTGGACATGCCGCCGCCATCCTGCGTGATATCGGTCTTACGGTTGCCGTTGATGTCGTGCCGCACAGCGATGGCGTAAGTGCCGGGGCTTGGCACCGGAAGGCAAAAGGTCATGGTCTCGGCGCGCGCCGGCGCTTCGATCCGGCTGATCCAGCGTCCTTTCTTGAGCCAGTCGGATTCGATTCCGCGATAACTCTGGACGCGCACGATCCCTTGGCCCGAATTGATACCACTTACGGTCACCATCACCGCAGGCCCGGACCCCGCATAGCATTTGGTCAGATCGTTATCGATCTTCTTGCGAAATTGCGCTTGTACCGGAGATGCGATTGCCAAACCGCAAACCGACACACAAGTCGCCATGGCGAAAATGGTCTTGGGTAGCGAAGGGAAACCTTTGGACAAGGTCATTGGCTGCTTGATCCTGGAGTGGTTGCGGACGGGATCATGCGACAAACGATCGCCTGTGCGTCCGGCAGATGGGACGATTTATTACTGTTCGCCTCGCTTATGCGATTCGTGCCGTGAATACAGACTGAATTATACGTAAAGGCCCGGCGATCAATCCTCTGCCCGGCGCATTTGGCCTTACCTCCGCGAATTGCAGCCTTTCACCGCCACCAACCCTTCACGGGAAATGGCGCACCGCTCGTCGCATGCCGCTCTCGCGTCCGGAATTCCGTGTGGAAAACAGCCATCCGGATTCTTGTCGCTCCTCGAAGCGGTGTCTAATCGCCATGCAAAGGAACCTCTCCTGTTATGGCTGCACCGCTCGTTTCGCCATCCATCCTGTCCGCCGATTTTGCCCGGCTTGGTGAGGAGGTGCGCGCGATCGACGAGGCGGGAGCGGACTGGATCCACGTCGACGTCATGGACGGCCATTTCGTCCCCAACATCACGATCGGTCCGGACGTGGTGAAAGCGCTCCGCCCGCATTCGGCCAAGACGTTCGACGTCCATCTCATGATCTCTCCGGTCGATCCCTATCTCGAGGCATTCGCCGGCGCAGGATCCGACATCATCACCATCCACCCCGAGGCCGGACCGCATGCGCATCGCACGGTGCAGGCGATCAAGGCGCTCGGCAAGCAGGCGGGCATCTCGCTCAATCCGGCAACGCCGGCGAAGATGCTCGACTACCTGATCGAGGAAATCGACCTGGTTCTTGTGATGAGCGTCAATCCCGGTTTCGGCGGACAGAGCTTCATCTCGAGCCAGCTGCGCAAAATCGAGGCCGTGCGCAAGATGATCGACAAGACCGGCCGCGACATCTGGCTGGAAGTGGACGGGGGAGTGAACCCGGAAACCGCGCGGCTCTGCATCGAGGCCGGAGCCGATGTACTGGTTGCCGGCTCCGCCACCTTCAAGGGCGGACCGGAATGTTACGCCGCCAATATCGCTGCCCTGAAAGGAAGCGGCTAGGCGATGGTTGATTCCGCAACCCAAGATCTTTCCGGATCCCGAACCGACGAAATGACGGCTTCGGCCATCCCGCTCGGCGATACCGACGAGGCAGGCGTCCTGAACGAAAGCGATGCGGGCCGGACGCAGTCATCCGACGCGCCGGGGGAGATGATCGAGCCGGGCCGCGCGCTCGCGATCGCGGATTTTTCGCCACCTTCCATTTCCGCGGGCGAACGGTTTATCCGGCTGGCATATCGGATGGGCGTTCCCGCCTCGGTGCTCACATCGCCGATGGGCAAGAAGACCAAGCCCCGTCTGTTGGCGACAGTACTCAATCCCCTGCCGGGAGACCGCGTCGCCGGCACGGCCCTGCGCGCCGGGCATTTCCTGGTGCACGGCGCGAAGACTCCGATTGCGCAGGTCGATTTCGGTGGTGCGGCAAGGCTGACACCGCCGCTGGAACGGACGGTCCACAGCTTTTCCTGGCTGGCCGATCTTGAGGCCTCCACGACACGAGAGCAGGCCGCGCCTGTGGCGGAGCGCATCCTTGCCGCCTGGCTGCTGGCCAACCCCAGGCCGCCGTCCCGCCCCGGCAAGGGGGCCGCCTGGAGCGTATCGAACGGCGGCTGCCGCATCCTCAACTGGCTGGTTCACGCCCCGCTGATCCTTTCCGGCATAGACCGGGGGCTTCGCTCCCGCACGCTGCGCTCGATCAGCGAAACCGCCCGGTGGCTCGACCGCCATGTCCATGGCGCAGAAGACAAGCTGGCCGAAGTCGCCGGCTGGTGCGGCATTGTCGCGGCGGGCCTGCTGCTGCCCGACGGCAGGCCGCGGCGATTGTTCGGCGAATCCGGCCTCATCCGGGCGCTCGGGGATCTTGTCGGAGACGACGGCGGCGTGCTTTCGCGCAGTCCGCTCGGGCAGATGGAAGCGATCGCTCTGCTGGTGAAGCTGAGCGCCTGCTACCACGCCACCCGGCGCGACCCGCCGCAAGCGCTGGAGACGATGCTGGCGCTGCTGGTGCCGCCGTTGCTTGCACTCACCCATGGCGACGGATCACTCGGCAGCTGGCAGGGCGGCTGGGCAATCGACGGTGACGAAATCGCCAGCCTGGTTGAAGCCAGCGGCATCCGCACCCGACCCCTGCGCGATGTCCGGCAATGGGGCTATCAACGGATTGTGGCGCAAAAGAGCGTGTTGCAATTCGATGCGGCCCCGCCGCCGATGCCGCGACACGCCCGCTACGGCTGCGCCTCGACGCTGGCATTCGAACTTTCCCATGCGGGGCAGCGGCTGATCGTGAATTGCGGCGGTGCAGCCTGTGCCGGCGGGCTTGTGCCGGTTCGGCTCGACCAGGGGTTGCGGGCGACTGCCGCCCATTCGACACTCGTGCTGGACGATGCCAATTCCACCGCCGTGCTGATCAACGGCGGGATCGGCTCTGGCGTCTCGGAAGTGGATGTCGATCGCCGCACGCTGGAAGCGGACCGCACCGGCGGAGCAACGCGGCTCGAAGCAAGCCACAACGGCTATGCGGCGCGCTATGGGCTCAACCACCGCCGCATCCTCATCCTGCGGGATGACGGCACCGAATTGCGCGGCGAGGACCTGCTGGTCCCGGCGGGCAAGCGCGGCAAGCGCGGCAAGATCGGCTTCGCGATCCGGTTCCATATCGGGCCAGGCGTGGAAATCCGCCTGTCGGAAG
>JAGREL010000142.1 GCA_020446575.1 Novosphingobium sp.
AGATGAAGCCGATCCCGATCCTGCTGTTCGGAAAGCAATTCTGGGACCGGATCATCAATTTCGACGCCATGGCCGAGGAAGGCGTGATCAATCCGGAAGACACGGAACTGTTCCACTGGGTGGAGACGGCAGAGGAAGGCTGGGCGAAGATCGTCGAGTTCTACGACCTCGGCTGCGGGTGAAACCTAGCGGAACCGCACCGCCTGATGCCCCATCGGCCCGTGCCCATTGCCAAAACCGGGGGCGGCTTCCAGCGCAGCGCGGACGAATTCTCGGCCGCGAGAGATTGCCTCTTCCAGCGTCAGCCCCATCCCGAGGCAAGTTGCGATAGCGCTGGACAGGGTGCAGCCGGTCCCGTGGTTGTGCCGGGTGTCGATGCGCCGACCTTCCCAGTGCGCAACTTCGCCATCGCGCGTCACCAGCCGATCAACCAGCATGTCGCCGTCTTCGTGCCCGCCCTTGATCAACACGGCCGGACTGTGATCGAGGACCGCGTCGACCCCGCCCAGCGCTGCCAGTTCCGGTATATTGGGTGTGGTCAGCGTGGCGAGCTTCATCAGCCGCGCGAAGGTGGCGATAGTCGTCTCGTCCGCCAGCGGCGCACCACTTGTGGCCACCATCACCGGATCGAAAACGACTGATACGTCCAGCCGCTCCAATTTCTCCGCCACAACCTGCGCGATCTCCGCCGAGCCGAGCATGCCGATCTTGACCGCATCGACACCGATATCGCCGGTGCAGGCATCGATCTGCGCGGCGACCATGTCAGGCGACAATGCCTCGACCGCATGCACGCCGGTTGTGTCCTGCGCCGTCACAGCCGTGATCGCGGTCATCGCGTAGCCGCCGAGCATGGTGATCGTCTTGATGTCGGCCTGGATGCCGGCTCCGCCGGAACTGTCGGAACCGGCGATTGACAGGATGCGGGGCGGGGCGGTCATGAGCGCGGGTTTAGTCCCGGCTCGATATGCGTGTCGAGAGCGTCAGCCAGCCGCTTCCGCCACTGCCGCGCAGATGGAATCCACAGCCGCTTCGACTTCGCCGGCATCGTCGCCCTCGGCCATCACTCGGATTACCGGCTCGGTACCCGATGGACGGATCACCAGACGGCCCTTGCCGTCGAGCGATGCCTCCACCTCGGCGATCGCGGCCTGGACCTTGGCGTCTTCCAGCGGCTTGCCTCCGGTGAAACGCACGTTCTTCAGCAGCTGGGGCACCGGATCGAACAGGTGCAGCAGTTCGCTGGCCCGCTTGCCCGACTGGACCAGCGCGGCAAGCACCTGCAGCGCGGCAATGGTGCCGTCTCCGGTGGTCGCATGGTCGAGCAGGATCATGTGGCCGGATTGCTCGCCACCAACATTGTAGCCGCCGGAACGCATCTTCTCGAGCACATGGCGGTCGCCGACCTTGGTGCGTACCAGCTCAAGCCCCTCGCCCTGGAGGAAGCGCTCGAGTCCGAGATTGGACATTACCGTGGCGACCACGCCGCCACCCGTCAGCCTGCCCTGCTGTGCCCACTGGCTGCCGATCAGCGCCATGATCTGGTCGCCGTCGACCGTCTGGCCCTTTTCGTCGACGACGATCAGCCGGTCGGCATCGCCATCCAGCGCAATGCCGATATCGGCACCGGAGGAGACGACCGTCTCCTTGAGCAGTTCGAGATGAGTCGACCCGCAGCCATCGTTGATGTTGAGGCCGTTGGGTGAAACCCCTGCCGCTTCGATCTCCGCGCCCAGTTCCCAGAAAGCGGACGGAGCGACCTGATATGCCGCGCCATTGGCGCAATCGACCGCGATTTTGAGCCCGTCGAGACGGATGTTGTCGGGCAGCGAGGCCTTGACCGCGTGAATGTAGCGGCCGCGCGCGTCCTCGATCCGGCGAGCCCGGCCGATATCGGGAGACGGCGCGAGCGGCAGCTCGCTTTCCAGCATCGCCTCGATCGCCAGTTCGTCCTCGTCCGACAGTTTGAAGCCGTCCGGTCCGAACAGCTTGATGCCGTTGTCCTCATACGGGTTGTGGCTGGCCGAGATCATCACCCCGACATCGGCGCGCATTTCGCGCGTGAGCAGGGCGACGGCCGGGGTCGGCATCGGACCGAGCAGGATCACGTCCATGCCAACGCTCGTGAAGCCGGCGACCATCGCGTTTTCCAGCATATAGCCGGACAGCCGCGTATCCTTGCCGATCACCACGCGGTGCCGGTGATCCCCACGCTGGAAGCGCCGGCCGGCCGCCTGGCCGACCTTCATCGCCACTTCCGCCGTCATCACCCCTGCGTTGGTGCGCCCGCGAATGCCGTCGGTCCCGAAATACTGCCTGGTCATGCCTTGCCCGTACCAGCAAATCACTGAGAAATTGCTATGTCGCCAAGCAGCGCTAATGTCACGCCCGCAAGGCCAATTTGCAGGGGAAGGGCATGGCAGAGCAGACCGGCGCGGCATCGCTCCCCGAAATCCGGGTGCCCACCACGCTCACTTTCGCCGGGCTGGCGGCAGGACTGATAGTGGGACTTACGCTGAGAGGCACGTCTGCCCTCGAGCCCCTGCTTTCCGTGGCCGAGCCTTTCGGCGCCCTGTGGCTGCGTGCCCTCCAGATGACGATCCTGCCGCTGGTCGCAGGGCTGCTGTTCACCGGCATCGTCCAGACTGCCGCCGCGGCCCGTGCCGGTGCAATGGCACGGCGCACGCTCGGCCTGATCGTCGCGGTACTGGCGGCGGGCGGCGTGCTTGCGGCCTTCGCCATGCCCCTCCTGCTGGAGCTGGCACCGGTGCCCGAACGCGCGGCGCAGGCACTGAGCGGCGGCGCGCCGGACGGGCCGCAGGCAGTGCCGGGCCTTGCCGATTTCCTCGCCTCGCTGCTGCCCGGCAACATCGTCGAGGCCTCGGCCGCCGATGCCATGCTGCCGGTGGTGGTGTTCATCGCCCTGTTCGCGCTGGCCGCCTCGCGCCTTGCCGAAGCCCCGCGTCGCCAGCTCGCACTGTTCTTCGAGGCCGTGGCAGGCGCGATGATGGTTGTGATCGGCTGGGTGCTGATGCTGGCCCCGCTCGGCGTCTTCGCGCTGGCGCTGGGCGTTGCGGCGAAAAGCGGGACGGCGGCGATCGGCGCGCTGGCGCATTACATCGCGCTGGTGAGCAGCATCGGCGCAATGATCCTCATCGCTGCCTATCTGCTGGCCAGCCTGGCCGGGCGGCACAGCCCCGGCGCCTTCGCCCGCGCCGTGCTGCCCGCCCAGGCGGTGGCAATCTCCACCCAGTCCTCGCTCGCCAGCCTGCCGGCCATGCTCGCCGCCTGCCGCAAGCTGGGCGTGAGGGAAAGCAGCGCCGAATTCGTGTTGCCGCTTGCTGTCGCGATCTTCCGCGCGACCAGCCCGGCCATGAACCTGGCCGTCGTGATCTACGCCGCCGAGCTGACGGGCGTGGCGTTGTCGCCCGGCGTGCTGGCCGCAGGCATCGGGGTCGCGGTGCTGCTGTCGCTGAGCACCGTCTCGCTGCCGGGCACGATCAGCTTTGTCGCCACCATCGGCCCGATTGCGCTGGCCATGGGCGTGCCGATCGAGCCGCTGGCGCTGCTGGTGGCAGTGGAAATGCTGCCGGATATCATGCGCACGCTTGCCAATGTCACGATGAACGTGGCGGTGACTGCGGCGGTGGACAAAGGCGCCGGGACACCGGAAGACTGAAGCGGCGCGAACCGGCGCCTGCGACTATTGCCGGCGCGAAAAGGTCAGCGGCAATTGCGCAATCGAATGCATCGAGACCGTCTGGTTGAACGGCACCTCGTCGGCCGGAATCGTCAGCCGGATATCGTCGAGCCGCCTCACGAATTCCCTTGCCGCGACTTTCAGCTCCATGCGCGCCAGCGCCATGCCGATGCATCTGTGCGTGCCGCCGCCGAATGCCAGATGGCGCTGCAGGTTCGGCCGTTCCATGTCGAATTCGCGCGGACGCTCGAACGCGTCGACATTGGCCGAGGCCCACAGCAGGATCAGGAGGCTGCCCTTCGCCAGCCGGACGCCATTCAGCTCCGTATCTTCCATCACCGTCCTCGGTAGCCCGCGTACCGGGGACTGGTGGCGCAGCAGTTCCTCGACGAAGCGCATGAACAGGCGCTCGTCGTCGAGGTGGTCGCGAAGCTCCGCGGCAATGTCCGGGCGCGTGGACAGAATGAACAGCATCTTGCCCAACGCGATCGAGGTCGTGTCGTGGCCGCCCACCAGAGTGGCGCGCACCAGCGAGACAAGCTCCTCCCAGGTCAGTTCGGTGCCGTCCTCGTCGATCTTGGCGAAAACGAGGTCGCTGATCATGTCCTCGCGCGGTTCTTTCTGGCGCTGCCGAATCTCATCGATCAGGAAATTCTGCAGGTCGCACATGGCCCTGGCGTTATCGAGGAACTCCTCGCGCGTCTGCATGTGGCTGATCTGCGCCGTCACCGCGACCGACCAGCGACGGATCTTGTCCGGATCGTAATTCCTGAGCCCAAGCTGTTCGCAGATGATCGCTATGGTGAGGGGAATGGCGAAATCGTTGATACCCTCGGCCTCGCCGCGATCGGCGAACCTGTCGATGATTTCCGAGACGACCCGGGTGATCCCCGGCTCCAGCGTCTTGACGCGATGCGCGGTGAACGCCTTTTCCATCAGCTTGCGTATCTTGGTGTGATACGGCGGATCGCTCATGATCGCGTCTGGGAAATGGCCGCCGCCGTCGCGCTTGAGGATCTCGATCAGCTCGCGCTGGTTCTCGTCGCCATAGATGTCGTGAAACCCGTGCCCGGCGGAATAGAGAACCGGATCGCGCAACACCGTCCAGATGTCGTCGAAACGCGCCACCAGATATTTGCCCAGCTTCTCGTCGTAATGGACCGGCGAACGTGCCCGCAACGCCTCATAGAATTCCAGTGGCCTGGCCAGGATGTCAGGATCGGAAAGCGAGCATGACAGGATATCGCCGTCCCCTGCCGACGCGGAACCCGCTGGAGATGCAGTGGTATCGGATGTTTCCAGGTCCATATCGCTCTCCACGCAACATTCCCGGCGCGGTCTGCAGGCCTTGCGAAGACAACAGCAACCGCATCCCGAGCCCGCGACTTGCTCGCGAAATTATCGCGTAACACGGATGGGTCTTCAATAGCGGTGGGCTTGCCTGCATCGGCAATCCGAAGGCACTGGCGGATTGTCCTGAATCCTGGCGCCACCCCCGAAGGGCATCCCCTCAGGCCTCCAGCTCGACGTCCCAATAGAGCCAGTCGCGCCAGGTTTCGTGGAGATAGTTGGGCGGAAACGCGCGACCGCGTTCCTGCAGTTGCCAACTGGTCGGCCGGATCGGCTTGATCAGCGGCAGCATCCGGGCCTGCTGGGGCGTGCGACCGCCCTTCCTCATGTTGCAGGGCGCACAGGCAGTGAGGATGTTTTCCCAGCTCGTCCGGCCTCCGAGCCGGCGCGGGATGACGTGATCGAAGGTCAGGCTGTGCGGGCTGCCGCAATACTGGCAGGTGAAACGGTCGCGCAGGAACACATTGAAGCGGGTGAAAGCGGGAAACTGCGAGGGCTTCACATATTGCCTCAGGGCGATCACCGAGGGAATCTGCATCGTCCAGCTGGGGCTGTGCACCTCACGCTCGTAGCTGGCGATGATGTCGACCCGCTCCAGAAAGACGGACTTGACCGCCGTCTGCCAGGGCCACAGGCTCAGCGGATAGTAGGAAAGCGGGGTATAGTCGGCATTGAGAACCAGGGCCGGACAATCGGAGGGATTGCGGGAGGGATCCTCCTGGG
>JAGREL010000143.1:0-10986 GCA_020446575.1 Novosphingobium sp.
TGACGATCAGCTGCTCGCGCGGCAGCGCGACGTCGAACCCCTTGAGGTTATGCTCGCGCGCCCCCCGGACGGTTATATGCGTCAGCATACGGTAAACCTACGCTGAGTGATGTGGGCGAGGGACATGGGATACGATGTGGGGCCTGTTGCGAGTCGAGTCCAGTGGGCCTTTGGGGCGGGACGTGGACGAGGCAATGTTCCATATTTGTTCGGGAGGAGCAAGGGGGCTGGGGGCAATCCGCCGCGGCCTTCCCCACCCCGTCATCCCCGCGAAGGCGGGGATCCAGATAACGATGCGAAGATGCGCTTCGGTACGCCATATGCGCCGACCTTATCTAGGCCCCTGCCTTCGCAGGGGCGACGATGGGACTCGGGCGTCAGCGCGGCAGGAAATAGCCCTCTTCCCCATCACGCGCGGCGCCGGTCGCGACCAGCGTTTCGAGCACTTCGGCCACACGGTCCCTGCGTTTCTGGGTGGTGCGGCCGGTGAACAGGGCGGCAAGCGCATCGGCGGGGAGCGGCGCTTCGGCTTCGGCGAGCACGTCGCGCACAGTCCGGATCTGGGCAAGACCGTCGGACGGCCACTTGCGCTCCTCGGTGACGCCCGCCTCGACCAGCTCGGCTTCGACCTGGCTTTCGGCAGAGACTTTGTGGCCGAGCCGGGGAATCTGATAATCGGGGCGCAGCCAGCGGATGAGGCCGCGCTTTTCTTCCGCCGCGCGCTCCTGATTGAGCGCGACGAGGCGGGAGAGCAGTTCCTCCTCGGCCGCTTCCTGGTCTTCGGACTTGTAGGGGCTTGGCGTGGTCGCGCCGGGCCGCCCGACCAGCCGCTTGCCGAGGTCGTCCCAGCCATAGGCGGCGAAGACCTCGCGGTCGATTTCATCGTGAATGTCCTTGAGCACGGAGATCAATCCGGCCTGATGGATGTCCTTCTCCTTGTCCGACAGCGGCGACACACCCGCTCCCGCCTCCAGCTCGCGCAGGCGTTCGAGCACGTTGTACATGTCCGTCATGGTGAGGAATGCGTGCTCGGCGAGCCGCTCCTTGCGAAAGGCATCGAGCCGCTCGCCGAGTTTGGCGAGGGTTTCGGATTGAGCGTCGGTGAGGACAGGGAATGGGAAGGGGTCGAGAACATCGGATTTGGCATAAACAGGGTCATTTCCAGCTCCCATCCAGCCTCCAGTTTCGAAAGACCAAGCGACATGCAAACGGCTGGAAAACAAAGACAGATATTCAGCCCCCGACAGGCCAATTGCCACCAATTTGTTATCTGGCCGGATTTCAGCTGCAAGAAATTGAAACCAGCGATGTTTGGCGGTTTCTACAGTCGTAATGAACTGCTTCAGATTTTTTGAAAATTCACGAAATTCAGGTCGTGTACGACCAAACTGCCACCACCTTTCTCTGATATCCCGGTCACGGTTACTATCTCTTTCAGCTTTGAGATGGTCGAGAAGATACTGGTATATTCTGGGAAACCTTTTTGCTGTTTCTTCCGCCGATATTTCGCTTAGATCGATAACCATCACTCCCCGTGCCTTTTGCGCTAGGTCTCGACCGTTACGATACGGCCAAATCACAGATTCTGCGCCTTCGTCTGCACTGAGCTCGTCTTTTTTCTCGGGAGAGATAATGAATGCCGAACCATGAAGCTTTATTCCGGCACAGGATAAACTCTGGTTAGCCAACAGAGATTGGGCGAGTGATAAATTGGCACCGATTCTCAAGCGACTCGTGATCTTCCCCTCGGTGCTGTCCAGCCGCACGTCTGGCGTATCGGTATTCAGCCCGCTCTCGTGCACCACTTCCGCCAGCTTGCCCTGTCGCTCGCCGCGTGCCGCCACGGTCATGGCGATGCGCACCGCCGCCTTGTCGCTGGCCTTGAGCCAGGGATGGTTGGGGATGGCATAGACGAGGCTCAGCGGCGGCCTGGCGTTCAGGTGCCGCTCGACCACACGGCGGCTGAACGTCTGGGTGATCGAATTGGTGGTGATGAAACCGAAGCGGCGTAGTGGGTTTTCCTGTCCCTTAGGCATTTTCGCCAGCAACCGGGTCGCCGCTTCGTCCCAGAAATGCATCACGAAATCGGCGCCACCCGGAATGCCCTTGCGCACTCTCCACGCGGCTTCGGCATAGCCGTCGCCCAGCTCGGCGCGCATGTCCTTGCCGCCGATGAAAGGCGGGTTGCCGACGATGAATTCCGTTTCCGGCCAGTCGGCGCAGCGCGGGTTTTCATAGGTGTAGAGTTCCTTGCGCGCTTCCTCGTTCGGCACCTCCTCCCCGGTGATCGGATGGAGCTTCACCGTCTCGCCATCCCACACGGTGACCGGCACGCCGTGCTCGTCGCGCAGCAGCTCCTGCCGGTCATAAGCTAGGATCGCATCCTGCTCGCGGATCGTGCCATAGGCATGCAGGATCGGTTCGGGCAGGTTCTTCGCCTCGACAGTGCGCAGCTGCCATTTAAGGAAGCCGAGCCACAGCACGAGATCTGCGATTGGCACAGCGCGCGGGTTGAGTTCCAGCCCGTAGAACTGGCGGGGGCTGACCGTCTCGCCGTCGAGCAGCAGCCGCGCCTCGTCGTCGCCCAGCGCTTCCAGCGTTTCGAGCACTTCGCCTTCGAGCCGCTTCATCAGCTCCAGGCTGACATAAAGGAAATTGCCGGTGCCGCAGGCCGGATCGAGCACGCGGGTGGTGCACAGCCGGTGGTGGAAAGCGCGCACCGCCGCAATCGCCGCATCGTCCTTGCCCTGCTTGTGCAGGTCTTCAACGAGTGCCTGCACTTCCTCCCAGTCTTCGCGCAACGGTTCGATGATGGTGGGCACGACCAGCCGCTCGACATAGACGCGCGGAGTGAAATGCGCACCGAGCATGGAGCGTTCGTTCTCGCGCAGGGCGCGTTCGAGCAGCGTGCCGAAAATCGCCGGCTCAACATCGCGCCAGTCCTTGCGCGAAGCCAGCCACAGCTCGCGGATATCGTCGGCTTCGAGCGGCAGCGCGCGATGCGATTTGAACAGCGAGCCGTTGAAGCGCTTGAGCGTGACGTTGAGGTGCGGCGCGTATCCGCCCTTGTCCATCACGCCCCATAGGCTTTCGAGCGCGGGTACGAAATTTTCCGGTGTATCCACCATCTGTTCGAGCAGGTTCTGGAAGCCGTGATCGGGGATCAGTTCGACATCCTCGGCGAACATGGTGAACAGGCATCGCATCAGGAATTCGGCGATGTCCTTTGGATCGTGGCGGTTCTCGAGCCGCGCGGCGATCTTGGCGAGGCGTTCGGCGATATCCTTGGTGACGGCGGCGGATATCTTGGCGGGATCGAGGCTGTGCGGATCGGTCCAGATGGCGCGCAGCCGATCCTGCACCTCGGCATCGAGCAGGTCGTCCATCGCCAGCCGGTAACCCTGCCGGTCCGGGAAATGCGCGTAGTTGCGGCCCTGCCCGGAGAAATCGGCATAGACCTCGATCACGTTACCGACATCGACGACGAGGATGAAAGGCGGGTAGCCGTGATCGTCGGGCAGGGCGCGGGCGTAATCCTCCGCCTGTCGCTTGGCGGCGATCATCACCCTGTCCCAGCTCTTGGTGCCGCGCTTGGCGTGGCCGAGCTTCTGCGTGGTCTCGACGCCGGCCAGTTCGAGCTGTTCCGACGCGCGCGCCTTCTTGCGCTTCGCCGACTGCTTGGCTTCGAGGATGAAGCAATCGCGCTTGTAGCAATCGATGCGTCCGGTGCTGGTGCTGCCGCCCGAATGGCGGAAGGTCACCGGACGTTCGAAGACATAGTCGCTGAGCGCCGTTTCCTCGCCCTGAAATTCGGGTGCCGGCAGGCCGAGCGCCTGCGTCAGCCGTTCGACGAAGAGCTGGGCGTTGGCCATTTCCGACCCGCCCGAGCGCTTCACCTCTTCGACGAGCCTTTCAAGCGCATCCTGATCCACGACCCCCGTCATTGGGATGTGATGCTATGTCGGCCGGGCCATGGCAATAAGGGAGTTCGTACCGCCGCTGTGCGTGCGGTTCGCATTTACTGTTCTGCCGATCTCCCAAACACCCGCAGCAACGCAAACCCCAGCACGCCCGAGGCCAGCGATCCGGCCAGCACGCCGAGCTTCACCGCGTCTTCCTGCTCCGGCGCGGAAAAGGCCAACGATCCTATGAACAGGCTCATGGTGAAGCCGACGCCGGTCAGGCAGGCGAGGGCGTAGAGTTGCGCCCAGCTGACGCCTTCGGGTGGCTTTGCCAGGCGCAGCAGGTTGGCGATGCCGATCGCGCTGAACACGCCGAGCTGCTTGCCGATGAACAGGCCGAGCGCGATGCCGAGCGGCAGCGGGGCGAGCAGGTCGTCGAGGCCGAGGCCGGCCAGCGAAACGCCGGCGTTGGCGAAAGCAAACAGCGGCAGGATCATGTAGGCGACATAGGGGTGCAGTGCGTGCTCGAGCTCTTCGAGCGGCGAGGGCCCTTCCTCGCTCGTCCGAAAAGGCACGGCGAGCGCAGTAACCACGCCGGCCAGAGTCGCATGCACGCCGGACTTCAGCACGAACACCCACATCGCTATTCCCAGCAGCACGAACACGGCCGGTCGCGTCACGCCGAGCCGATTGAGCGTGATAAGAAGCGCAGTCACGACACCGGCGCCCAACAGCGCGGCGGTCGACAGGTTGGCGGTGTAGAACAGGGCGATGATGATGATCGCGCCGATGTCGTCGATGATCGCGATCGCCAGCAGCAGCACCTTGAGCGCCATCGGCACGCGCTTGCCGAGCATCGCCAGTATGCCGAGCGCGAAGGCAATGTCGGTCGCGGCGGGAATCGCCCAGCCGTCGAGATTGGCCGGTGCCTCGCTGTTGATGAGCACGAAGACGGCCGCGGGCATCGCCATGCCGCCGATCGCCGCGAAGATCGGCAGGCTCGCCTGCGACCAGGAGGAGAGCTGACCGCCGAGAATCTCGCGCTTCACCTCAAGGCCGACGAGGAAGAAGAACACCGCCATCAGCCCGTCGTTGACCCAGTGGAGCAGCGACTTGTCGATGCCGAATTCGCCGACGGTGATGGCTACGGGCACGTGCCACAGCTCGTCGTAGAGCTGGGCGGCCCCGAGATTGACGAGCAGCATGGCCAGCAGCGCCGCGCCCATCAGCATGAAGCCGCCGGCGGTTTCCTCGTCGACGAACTCGCGCAGCTTGTCGCGCAGGTCGGGGATCACACTGTCGCGCAGCTCTGTCACCACATTGCCGGGTGAATCCGAATTCATCGGCGGTCCTCCATGTCTGGCCTGTCTGGACCAGTTAGGGACCGGGGCCGGGAGGGCAAGCACTATCGGGCGAAAGGCGGTGCGGCCGCGCCGGCAAATCGCACGGACCGGCGGGATCGGGATTGTCGGGTTTGCGACACGGCGAACCCGGCAAACGGATGTCAGGGCGGGGGGAAGGCCCCCGGCTAGCCGAAGTTGCTCAAATGGCCCTCGCGCCCGGCCTGCGCCCTGGCCGCGGAGGCCATGGCCTTCGACTTGCCGGGCGGAGAAACGCGGGAAACCAAGCGTTTGAGGTCTGTGCCGCCGCACTTGGGGCAGGCCGCCGGATCGGCAGCGCGCAGCAGCAGCTCGACCGTCTGGTCGCAGTGCGGGCAGTGGAAATCGAACAGGGGCATGGGCTGGATTTTCCTCGAAAGTCCGGACTGCCCCAGTCCATGCCAATTCCGTGCCATTTCCAAGGCCCGGCAGGCGCTCAGCGCAGGCGATAGAAATCGGCCACCCGGTCGAGCGCCAGCTTCAGCACCAGCTTGCCGCTGCGGGCGGGCCAGGCAAGCGCCTTCTCGGCATCGGGCAGGGCTTCGCACGCGCAGACGACACGCCACAATATGTCCGACAGGCCCGGCCCCGCCGCGGCTGCCGCGCCGTCGAAGCGCTGCTTGGCGGCGAGCTGGCGTTCGGTCGGATCGAGCTCACGCCTGCCGCTTCCCCTGATGCGCACCAGGTCCCAGCGCATGGCCACCCCGGGCGAGAGCTGGGCGGTTTCCCAGTCGGCCCGCAGCCGTTCGCCCGCGTCGAACTGCCGGTCCGAGAGGTGGCCGCGCGCGTGCAGCCAGGTGAGCGGCGATTCGGCAACATTGACGGAGACGCTGCGCTGCCCCCGCCGGGCCGGTCGGGCGCTGGGCCCTTCCGACGTCAGTTCCCGCTCAACAAGGCTGCGCTTCATCATTTGTCTCCCTCTGCATTGGCGAATCGCACTTGCCAAAAGGGCGTATATGTAGGAAAGAGAGAAACCATTATGGTTATTTCTGCGAGGCCGTCTTGATAAACCGCATCCGTGACATCCGCCGCCAGAAAGGCCTTACGCTGGCAGAGGTTGCCGCCCGTTGCTCGCCGCCGACCACCGCACAGACCATCGGTCGGCTCGAGACCGGCATGCGCAATCTCTCGCTCACATGGATGAACCGCATCGCTGCCGCTCTCGATGTCGAGCCGGAACTGCTGGTGCGCGGCGAGGAACCCGAGCAGCCGCGCCTGATCGCCCGTCTCACCGACAGCGGAGCCGAGGCGCTGAGCTCGCCTGCCGACGCGATCCTGCCGACGGCGCTCGGTGGCGACGGACCGCTTGTCGCGATGTCGGTGGAAACAGGCGCCGGCGAATACCGGGCCGGGGACCAGCTCTGGTTGCGCGAAATCGAGCCCGACGGCTTCGCCCGTCAGCTCAACCGCGACGTACTCGTCCCGCGCCCGGGGGGGCGTTTCGCTTTCGGGCGGATGATCGACCGCGACGAGGAGCGCATCGCGCTGCTGCCGCCCGGCCCCGGCCAGCGCCAGGTTGTCATCGAGAACCCGCCCTGGCTCGCGGTCGCGGAAATGCTGGTGCGCAAGCTGTGACGCGGCTTCGCGTCCTTTCGATCAGCACGCTGTTTCCAACACCGCTGCGGCCCGGCTTCGGCCGGTTCGTGGCAAACCAGATGCAAGCGGTGGTGGCGCTTGGCGAGGTCGAGCTGACAATCGTCAATCCCATCGGCCTGCCGCCGTGGCCGCTGGACCGGGCCGAGCGATACCGCAGGGTCGCCGAGACTCCCGAACACAGCGAGCTTGCCGGCATTCCGGTGTTGCATCCGCGCTTCACGCTGATCCCGAAGGTCGGCGGCGACGGCAATCCGCAGCGCATCGCCCGCGCCCTGTTGCCGATGATCGAAGACTTGCACGCGGCGCGTCCGTTCGATGTGATCGATGCGCAATTCTTCTTTCCCGACGGGCCGGCCGCCGCCGTCATCGCGCGAGAGCTGGACCTGCCGCTGGTCATCAAGGCGCGCGGATCGGACATTCATCACTGGGGCAAAAGGCCCAGGGCGCTGGCCCAGATGCGCGCCGCCGCCGACCGTGCGACGGCGCTGCTTGCCGTATCCCATGCCCTGCGCAAGGACATGATCGCGCTCGGCATGCCCGAAGAGCGCATCGCCGTGCATTACACCGGGCTGGACCGCAGCCGCTTCCAGGTGATGGAGCGAAAAGTCGCGCGCGGGCTGGTATCGGCCATCCCGGACCTCGGGATCTGGGAGAAAGGTCCGCTGATCGTCACACCCGGCGCGCTGATCGCGATCAAGGGCCAGCGCCTCGCGATCGAGGCGCTCGGGGACCTGCCGGAGGGGCATCTCGCGCTTGCCGGCGCGGGCGAGGACGAAGCGGAACTGCGGGCCCTCGCTGCCGAACTTGGCCTGGCCGACCGGGTGCAGTTCCTCGGCCAGATCTCGCACGACCTGCTGCCGCGGCTGTTCTCCGCTGCCGATGTCGTCGTCCTGCCGTCGGAGCGCGAGGGGCTCGCCAATGTCTGGGTGGAAGCGCTTGCCTGCGGCACGCCGCTGGTCATCCCCGACATCGGTGGCGCGCGCGAAGTCGTGCGCGACGACAGCGCCGGGCGCATCGTTCCCCGGATCCCGCGATCGATCGCAGCGGCGGTGAGCGCGATCCTTGCCGATCCGCCGAGCCAGGAGGAAGTCGCGGCCAATGCGGCGCGCTTCAGCTGGCAAGCCAACGCCACCGAACTAGTCGGAATCTGGCGGAACGCGGCGGGGGAATAGGGCCCAATCTGTCATCGGATCGCTATGCTGCTGTTTTCGGGCGCCGGTCGCGAGGTTCCGGTGCAGCCTGGAATACTCATTGTAATCCGGTCACCGGGCTCCTATCTGTGCGTTGCTATCGTCGCCTGCGACGGGAATTTCGGCTTCTGCCTCCCTTGTTCCTTTCCCACGCAACTTTGCTCGCTCCGCGCTTTCGCGGATGGCGACTTCCGTGGGAGGAACCGCAAAATGCCATTGGGCGCCCAGGATTTTTTCAACACGCCGGGACTGACCAGCTCCACTATCGCCGATGGCGGGGTGTGAAGCGATGGCCAAAGAGGATCTTCTGACCGTCGACGGACAGATCGTTGAAATCTTTCCGGACGGTCGCTTCGGGGTTCTGCTGGAAAACAACCACAGGATCATCGCCTACACGGCGGGCAAGATGCGGAAATACCGAATTCGCTCCGTAGTGGGTGATATGGTGCGCGTCGAAATGACTCCCTACGACCTCGAAAAGGGCCGCATCGTCTACCGGGACAAGGGTTCCGGCGGCGGCGGGGGAGGTCCCCGGCGCAAACGGCGATAGAACGGTCAATTCAATTGGGCGCGGGTTTCGCGCCAGGAAAAATCATGAGTTCAATTACAAACAACAAGCAAAACCATACAATCCGCACCGGGGCATGGCCGAAGGTGAGACAAACGTTTCTGGGCGCATCGCGCCGCAAGTCTCCCGAGCTTTCGCCAAGCGAACTGCGTGGCATTGTCATGGAACTTCTGGGGTAGTCGCGTCGCGCTGAATTGCCCTGAAGCAGGGAGAGCCTGAACGTCCGCGCAAGGCATCTTCAATCTCGAACCAGCGGCAAACGGGGCACGTACATCATGTCATCAACGAGAACAGGCCTGGCGGTGCTGATCGGCTTCGCCTTCTTGCCGCTATTGGGGATCGTCTTTGTCTGGCAGTTCAGCCCGGGCGGAATGACGCTCGCTTCGGGCTCTCGACATTCTCAGAAATCGCCGCACCTGGAAGCAAGCGTCGGAGCCTCCAGGGGGGTGAAGCTGAAGCTGCTCACGCAGCAGTACCTCTCCCTGAACCAGGGCGTCTCGTCGCGCGTGGAGGCAGGTACGGAACTGGCTCCAATCGAATTCCTGAACCAGCAGTTGAAACGGGAAGGCGTGAAGTGGCGTGTTCGCGAGGTAAATGGCCTTGTCGCCGACACTTACGATATCTCCTAGTTCCATTGCCTGCTGGCCAGGCATCCCGGCTGGGGTGAATGCGTTAGGCACAGCGGGCGCGCTGTGCTAGGCTTATTCAGCTAAACGTCGGATTTGCGACGGACTTCGGCGCCAGACGCGCGGCCATGGTGGTCTCGCAACGCACGACGACTCCCTTTCATTTGACGACATGACGCACGGCCCACGCAGCAATTCCGCTCGCGGGCAACCCTTCGTTTGTTGAAAGGAAACATTCATGCCCATCGGCACAGTCAAGTTCTTCAATACCGATAAAGGTTATGGCTTCATCCAGCCGGAAGACGGCGGCAAGGACAGCTTTGTCCATATCAGCGCAGTGCAGGCTGCCGGAATGGTAACGCTCGAACGGGATCAGCGCGTCTCCTACGACGTGGAAACCGGCCGAAACGGGAAAGAATCCGCCGTGAACCTCGCCTCTGCGTGAACCGTCTGCAACCCGGAGCGACGGTCAGGCACCGTGCTCCGGGTTGCGGATATCCGGCAAGGAGGCCCCTGTGCTTCACTCAGTCGAATTCTGCGAAGCCCGGGCTCGGGAAGCAGCCGACGAAGCGGGCAGCACCGAACTTGGAAACGTGCGGGAACGCGCGCTCCGTTCCGAAGCTGCATGGCGCGCCATGGCGGATCGCCTGCGCGTCGTCAGACGCAATCGCAAGGCTATCACCGACGAACGGGAATCAAATCAGTCGACTGAGTGATCCAGACTGCTCGCGCCACCTCGCAGGACGTCAAGGCAAGCAGCGCCGAATTGCCCTTCCAAATCCCTTCCCTGACGGGAGAGGGAGCCCGTTAACCCACCGGTTCCAGATATTTCGGCCGCTCGGACAGGTTGTCCTGCCAGTAGCCGGTCTCGCTCATCGTCGCACCGTTGGCGAAGCGGATGTCGCTTGGCGTGCCGGCGCGGAAATTGATGAAGCTCAGCCCTTCGGGCCCCGGCGTGAAGGAATACATCGTGTCCGCCGCGATCGCGAGCGCGGTGCCCGGCCCGCACAGCTTGTTGCCGAGCCTGATCTGGCCGTTGGTCACGAAGATGATCTCGTCTTCCGAATGGCAATGGACGCCGCGTTCGGATTCTTCCGGCGGAGGTGCTTCCCCGGGTCCGAAATGGTTTTCGTGCAGCCAGATCTCGCAGGTCGGCAGGCTGGCATCGAAATGCATGCCGCCGCCCACGCCGCTGTCGCCGAGATTGTCGCTGCGCGGCACGTTCTCGGCCGGCAGCAGGTGGACGTGTCCGCCGGCGCGCGGCTTTTCGGGCGGGCTCGCCGCGGTGAAGGACAGGAGCAGTGCCTTTCCGCTACCCACGGAAACCGCGACGGATTCGCCGTGCTCGACGATCAGGCTCGATCCGGACGCCAACCGCCGTCCGCCTGCTTCGACCTGACCCTTCCAGACATAGACGAGCGTATCGATTTCGCGCGGCCCGATCTCCAGCCGGTCGCCGGGCTTGAGGATGTGGAGATAGAGGTGGAGCGGGTCCTGTTCCTTGTTCAGGTAGGCCGCCGTGCCCGCCTTGCCCGAATAGCCTTCGGGCTGGGTGACAGGCCAGGCCTGATCCATCGTCACGACTGAAACTTTCGCCATGTCTCCCTCCTTCTTTCGGGCGTTCGGGCCTTGCCGGAGCGGGAGAAAGCGGCCGTTGGCCTAGCTCCCTTCGCGGGCAAGGCGCTCCTGACGGTCGACCGCGCTTTCCTTGGGCACGAAGCTGTC
>JAGREL010000143.1:11080-14258 GCA_020446575.1 Novosphingobium sp.
TCACCTGCGGGCCGAGGAACAGCAGCGCGAACAACGCGATCAGCAGGGTCAGCGACGTCATCACCGTGCGCGCCAGCGTCTCGTTGACCGACAGGTCGAGCAGCTCGGTGATCGGCATCTTGCGGTATTTCTTCAGATTTTCGCGGATGCGGTCATAGACCACGATCGTGTCGTTCAGCGAATAGCCGATGATCGTGAGGATGGCGGCGACGATGTTGAGATCGAATTCGAGCTGGGTCAGCGCGAAGAAGCCCAGCGTCAGCGACACGTCATGGACCAGCGCGAACAGCGCGCCGACTCCGAACTGCCATTCGAAGCGCACCCAGATATAGATCGAAATCGCGATCATCGCGGCCAACAGCGCCGACATGCCGGTCTTGAACAGCTCGTCCGAAACCTTGCCCGAAACCGAATCCACGCCGTCGATCCGTGCGTCGGGGTGCTGCTTCTGGATGGCCGCGGTGATCCTGTTCGCCATGGTGTTTGAAAGCCCGGCGTCCTTTTCCGCGCCTTCCGGAAGCTTCATGCGGATCGAAATGGCGTTGGGATCGCCGTAACGCTGGATGATCGGTTCGCCGTAGCCGAGGCTGCCGACCTGTTCGCGCAGCTCGGCGACAGGCGCCTCGGCGCTCTCCTCGAAAGTGACGCGGATCATCTGTCCGCCGACGAAATCGACGCCGAGATTGAGCCCCTTGGTGAGCGTCAGCGCGAGCGAGGCCACGATCAGCAGGGTGCTGACGATGTAGAAGGGCACCCGCCACTTGAGGAAGCGGATGTTGGTGTTGTCCGGGACCAGCTTGAGCAGTTTCATGTGGCCGGCCTCCTAAACGTTCAGTTCCTGCGGCCGCGCCTTGCGCAGCCAGCCCGCGACCCACATGCGGGTCATGGTCACGGCGGTGAACACCGAAGTCACGATGCCGATCATCAGCACCACCGCGAAGCCGCGCACCGGGCCAGAGCCGAACGCGAACATCAGCACGGCGGCGATGACGTTGGTGATGTTCGCGTCGTAAATCGCGCGGCGCGCTTCCCTGTAGCCGGTTTCCACCGCCTGGACCACGCGCCGTCCGCGTCGTCGCTCCTCGCGGATGCGTTCGTTGATCAGCACGTTGGCGTCCACTGCCGCGCCGATTGTCAGCACGAAGCCGGCGATGCCGGGAAGCGTCAGCGTGGTGTTGGCAATCGCCATGATGCCGAGGATCATCATGACGTTGAGGACCAGCGCGATATTCGCATAGACGCCGAAGCGGCCATAGGACGCCAGGATGAAGACCATCACCGCGACCGTGCCGACCAGCATGGCGATCATGCCCTTGCGGATCGAATCGGCGCCCAGGTCCGGGCCGACGGTGCGCTCCTCGACCACCTTGAGGTCGACCGGTAGCGCGCCGGAGCGCAGCGAGATGGCGAGCTGGTTGGCGGATTCCACCGTGAAGCCGCCCGAGATCTGGGCGCTGCCGCCCAGGATCGGCTCGTTGATGTTCGGCGCGGACAGCACCTTGCCGTCAAGAATGATGGCGAAGGGGCGGTTGACGTTCTCGGTGGTGAGCTTGGCGAATTTCGCGCCGCCCTGCGAATCGAACTGGATCGAGACGACCGGGTCGTTGGTCTGCTGGTCGAACGTCTGCTGCGCGCCGGTGAGCTGGTCGCCCTTGATGCCGCCCAGCCGTTTCACGGCAATTGCGGCTACGCCGCCGTCCGAGGGATCGGCAAAGGGTACGATTTCGCTGCCGGGCGGTGCGATGCCCTGCGCGACATCGCTTGGCGATGCGGCAATGTCGACCAGCTTGAATTCCAGCTTGGCGGTCTGGCCGAGCAGGTCCTTGAGCGCCTGCGGATCGTCCAGCCCGGGCACCTGGACGACGATGCGGTCCTCGCCCTGGCGGATGATCGTCGGCTCGCGCGTGCCCAGCGCGTCGATGCGCTTGCGCACCACTTCGGTTGCCGAATCCATCGCATTGCTGACCGCCTGGTCGAGCCCTTCCTGGGTCGGCGTCAGGATGAAACGGCTTTCGTCCTCCACGCGGATGTCCCAGTCGCGCTGGCCGGTGAGCCCGGCGCCATAGGTCAGCGGCAGGATTTCCTCGCGGGCCGCGTCGACCTGCGTCGGGTCCCGCAGGATGAAGCTGAGCCGTCCTTGCGCACTGGACATGTCGCCGATGCGGATGCGCGGCTCGGCCAGGCGCAGCCGGGCGCGCACGCTTTCTTCCATGTTCTCGAGCCGCTGGCGCCGGACCTGCTCGGGATTGGCCTCGAGCAATATGTGGCTGCCGCCCGCGAGGTCGAGGCCGAGATTGACCCTGGGGTCAGGCAACGCCTGCGGCCAGGGCACGCCGCTCACGGAAGACAGCGAAGGCAGCGCGGCAATGGCGCAGACCAGCGTCAGCGCCCAGTACCAAAGCCGTTTCCAGGTAGGAAAATCGAGCATGGCTAAGGCCTCTCCGGCACCGAATCCGTCAGTCGTTCGCTGGCGGCGGACCCTTGGGATCGACCACGTCCGAGATAGTCGACTTGACGGCCTTCACCTTCACATTGGGAGCAATCTCGATATCGGCATAATGCTCGTCCACCCTGAGCACCTTGCCGACAAGGCCGCCGCCCGTAAGCACTTCATCGCCCTTCTTGATCGCGCCGATCTTGGTCTGATGCTCCTTTTGCCGGCGCATCTGCGGACGGATGATCAGGAACCAGAAGATCGCGACCATCGCGACCAGAGGCAGGAACTGCAGCCATGCCGGCGGCGCGTCGCCTCCGGCTGCGGCGGACAGGAGATTGAGGACTTCGCTGCTCATCGGGGAAAACCGCTTTCTTCTATATCTTTGCCGGCGATTTTGGCAGGGCATTGGCGCACGCTTGCGGGCCTGCCGGTCCGGGATGGCGCGCGGTTAGCAGCAAAGCGGAAGCGTGGCAACGCGAAGCGAGGGCGCATTCCTTCTCCCGGCGGGACTGTCGGGCAATGCGCGGTTATGCAAACTCGTCGTCATTCCCGCGAAAGCGGGAACCCAGCTCCCGACGTCGGATCGGGGGGGATGGCGCAGGAAATGGGTCCCCGCTTTCGCGGGAATGACGAATCCGGGGAATTGCGCCACCATCCGTCGCGGGAGGCGGTATTCGCGGAACGCACCATATCCTTGCCTTGCGCGGCGGGCGTCAGTATAGGCGCACGCCTCGGTCGGGA
>JAGREL010000144.1 GCA_020446575.1 Novosphingobium sp.
CCAGCTACTGGATCCGCCAGACCATACCCTTCGCCGGAGGCGGTCGCGTGATCAACATCAGCGGGCGCAACGGCATCCTCAATTCGCTGCGCTCGTCGAAGGAAGAAGGCCAGTCCAACTTCAACAATCCCGGCACGGTCCTTCTGGGCGCCGGGGCGGATTTCGACCTGACCCCCGAGCTGCGGCTTTCCACCAATGCCAACCACCTCTGGTTCGAGAACACCAAGACGCTGCAGGTCTCACGCAACGAAGGCTCTATCCCCAAGGACATCGGCTGGGACGTTTCCGCAGCGGCGATCTGGCGGCCCAAGGCCACGCAGAACATCGTCTTTCGCCTGTCGGGCGCCGCGCTGTTTTCGGGTGACGGCTTCCGCGACCTCTTTGACAACCTCGGCGGGCACCGGAATTACTATTCGGTGCTCGGCAATGTGATCCTGACCTACTGATGCGACAGCTGCGATCCCTTCTCCTCCTGTTCGCCCTGCTGGCGGCGCTCGCCGTGCCGGCCAGCCGGAGCCTCGCGAGCGACGAGGAAAAGCCGGTCGAGCGGGACTATTCGCTGGTGACGGCGCCGCCGGCACCTGCCCGTCAGAGCGTGGCCGACGTCAACATGAAATCGGCCGGCTGCCTGAGTTGCCATATCCAGACCGACGCGCCGACGATGCATGTGACGCCCGCCGTGCGACTGGGCTGCACCGATTGCCACGGCGGCAACGCCGGCGTGCACGGCGATCCCGAGCTGGGTTTTGACGACCCCGCCTATGTCGCCGCGCGCGACCGGGCGCACGTGCTGCCGCGCTACCCGGAAAGCTGGCACTACCCGTCTTCGGCGAACCCCAAGCGCAGCTACGCCCTGCTTAACAGGGAATCGCCCGAATTCGTCCGCTTCAACAATCCCGGCGATTTGCGCATCGCGCGCGAAGCCTGCGGCGCCTGCCACATGCCGATCATCGAGGCGGCCGAACGCTCGCTGATGGCAACCGGCGCGATGCTGTGGGGCGGCGGCGCCTACAACAACGGCATCGTACCCTTCAAGAACTACATCTTCGGTTCGGCCTATACGCGCGATGGCGAGGCGGCGAAGGTCGTCTCGCCCGGCGATCCGCCCGGTGAGCTGACCGAGGAACAGAAGGCGCGCGGCGCGCTGGCCGCGCTCTATCCACTGCCGCGCTGGAACGTGGTCCCGCCGGGGGACATCTTCCGCGTGTTCGAGCGCGGCGGGCGCAACATCAACAGCACCTTCTCCGAAGTCGGCCTGCCCAATCCCCTCGGCCAGATCCAGCGGCTGGAGGAGCCGGGGCGGCCCGACCTCAAGCAATCGAACCGCGGGCCGGGAACCGGCCTGAGGGTGTCGATTCCCGTGCTCAACATCCACAAGACCCGGCTCAACGATCCCTTCACCGTGTTCATGGGCACGAACGACCAGCCGGGCGATTATCGCCACGCGGGCTGCACTTCCTGCCATGTGGTCTACGCCAACGACCGCGAGCCCCGGCACAGCCTGATCTACGCGCCGCTGGGCCGCGACGGGCAGACCATCACCAAGGACCCGACCATTGCCGCGAAGATGGAATCCGCGCACGGCGCCCTGAAGGATGGGCACGGTTCCGGCCATGATGACGGGCAAGATGCGGCGCATGGAGAAGGGCACGACGGCAACAAGGCGGTGAAGGAAAAAGGCCATCCGCTGCAGCATGTCTTCACCCGGGCGATTCCCACCGCCCAGTGCATGAATTGCCACATGCACCAGCCGAACATCTTCCTGAATTCCTACCTCGGCTACACGATGTGGGATTACGAATCCGACGCGCCCAGGATGTGGCCGGGCCCCGAGAACGAGACGCCCCGACCCGAAGGCATGAGCGACGAGGAATACGAAAAGACCTTCAAGCAGCAGAGATATCCCACCGCGGAAGAAGTACGCCGCATCAACGAGCGCAATCCCGAAGGCGCGGCGCCCAAGGGGCTGTGGGCGGATATCGACTTCCTGCGCAATGTCTACGACCTCAATCCCGAGCTCAAGGACACGCAGTTCGGCGACTATCACAGCCACGGCTGGAACTTCCGCGCAATCTTCAAGCGCGACCGGAAGGGCAATCTGCTCGATGCCGAAGGCAATATCGTCTCGCCCGACGATCCGGAGAAATGGCGCAAGGATGGCGAAGGCAAGTTCGTCCAGCCCGGCACCAATCCGGGCAAGGCGGTCCACATGATGGACATCCATGCCGAGAAGGGCCTGCAATGCGCCGACTGCCATTTCGCGCAGGACAGCCACGGCAACGGCTACATCTACGGCGAGGTCGCCAATGCCATCGAGATCGGCTGCAAGGACTGCCACGGCACGGCAGACGCCTATCCGAACCTGCTCACGTCCGGCCCGGCCGCGCCGCCCAAGGGCAACAACCTCGCGCTGCTGCGCAATCCCGACGGCGAACGCCGCTTCGAATGGACCAAGGACAATTTTGGGCGGCGCAAGCTGATCCAGCGCTCGATCGTCGATCCCGACCTGTCATGGGAAGTCAGCCTGGTGAAGGACAGCGTCGATCCGTCCTCGCCCGAATTCAACGGCAAGTCCGCCCGCGCCAAGCTGATGAGCAAGGCCGGCGCCGATGACGGCAAATTCGCCTTCGGCCCCGGCGTGGCAATGGAAAACCGCGCGCACAAGGACACCGAGATGGCCTGCTTCACCTGCCATCTGAGCTGGACGACGAGCTGCGGCGGCTGCCACTTGCCGATCGAGGCGAACTGGAAAAGCACGATGCACCATTACGAGGGTGACGAGACGCGAAACTTCGCGACCTACAACCCGCAGGTGGCGCGCGACCAGATGTTCCAGCTCGGCGTGCACATGACCACCAAGGGGCACGAGGTCGCACCGGTGCGCTCCTCTTCGGCGCTGGTGCTCTCCTCCACCAACGTCAACCGCGAACGGATCTACGTCCAGCAGCCACCGATCAGCGGCATCGGCTTTTCCAGCCAGGCCTTCGCGCCGCATTTCCCGCATACCGTGCGGCTGACCGAGACCAAGACATGCACCGACTGCCATCTGAGCGAAGCCGACGACAACAACGCGATCATGGCGCAGCTGCTGCTGCTCGGCACCAATTTCGTCAATTTCGTCGGCCAGAATGCCTGGACCGGGCTCGAAGGCGGGTTCGAGGCGGTGCGCGTTTCCGAATGGGATGAGCCGCAGGCCGTGATCGGCTCCTATCTGCACCGCTATGCCTATCCCGACTACTACCGGCTGCATGCCGAGCAGAACGGCCGCGAGCTGAAGAACTGGACGCGCGGCAAGACGTTCGACGCGAATACCTCCGGCGAAACCCATGCAATGGAGCAGTTCCGCAACATCGTGCAGGGCACCCGCGATCGTGTCGGCTGCCTGCAGATGCGCGGCGAGTACATGTTCGTGGCCGAAGGCAAGGGCGGCTTCGCCGTCTATGACATAGCCTCGGTCGCCAACAAGGGCTTCTCCGACGCGATCGTGTCGGCGCCTTTCTCGCCGCTGGGACAGGACATGCGGGTCGGCAGCAAGAATGCCACCTGCATGGCCATCCCCACAAACCAGGCAATCGCGCCGACGCGCAGCACGCCGGAGCTGCGGGCGATCAACCAGGAACAGCCTTTCAGCCCGATCTACAACTACGCCTTCGTGACCGACAGCGTCGAAGGGCTGATCGCGGTTGACGTCAACACCTTCGCCGATGGCGAGTTCCGCAACAACGACATCAAACGCGCGCTGACGTTCAATCCCGACGGCGTGCTGACCGGCGCGCGGCACATCACGCTTGCCGGCGACTATGCCTATATCGTTACCGACAAGGCGCTGGTGACCGTCCACTTGCCCAAGCCGTGGTCACGCGAAAACGCCTGCGACGTCGACCTCAAGAAAGGCGAGACCTGTCTGGCTCCGGAAGTGAAAAGCGTCGTGCCGCTAAGCGATCCGCGCGCCACCGCCGTACAGTTTCGCTACCTCTGGGCAACGACCGCGAACGGGCTTGAACTGTTCGACGTGACTGACCTCGGCAATCCGGTCCACCTGCCGCAGGCCACCGTGCCGCTGGCCGATGCAAGGCGCGTCTATCTTGCGCGCACCTACGCCTATGTCGCGGCCAAGCAGGAAGGGCTGGTGATCGTAGACGTCACCCGTCCGATCGCGCCGAAGATCTATGACAAGGTGACGCTGGACGGCGGGTTGAACGATGCCGAAGACGTAATCGTCGCATCGACCAACGCCTCGCTGTTCGCCTATGTCGCGGACGGACGCAACGGGCTCAAGGTACTGCAGCTCACTTCGCCTTCAAGCCAGCCCAACTTCTACGGCTTCTCGCCCGCGCCGAAGCCGCAGCTGATCGCCTGGGCCAGGACGCCGACACCGGCGATTGCATTGTCCAAGGGGCTCGACCGCGACAGGGCGGTTGACGAGACCGGCGGACAGATCGCCATTTTCGGACGGCTGGGCTCGCGGCCTTTCACCCGGCCGGAAATGGAGAAGCTGTTCCTCAACAGGCGGCGCGTACCCTACAAGGTGACCGACGAAGTCGACATGTCGCTCTGGGTGCCTGTGCGCAAGTAATGCGGTGACTGGAGAGCCAGAGTTCGAATTCCCGCCCGGAGCCTTTGCCCGCGCCGATGAAGGCGACGATGCGGTATTCTACGAGCCGCCCCGGCTTGTCACCCATATCGACGACCAGGCCATCGCTACGCTGCGCGATTATTACGCGAAGGTCCTGAAGCCCGAAAGCACCGTACTCGACCTGATGTCCAGCTGGGTGAGCCACTTGCCGGACGACCTGCCGCTTGCCGAAGTGATCGGTCACGGCATGAACGAAGCCGAGCTCAGGGCCAACCCGCGCCTCACGCGCTGGTTCATCCAGGACTTCAACCACGAGCCGGTGCTGCCGCTCGAGAACGACAGCTGCGACGCGGCGCTGTGCTGTGTCAGCGTCCAGTACCTGCAGCAGCCGGTGGAGGTCTTTTCGGAAGTGCGCCGGATATCGCGGCCCGGCTCGCCCTTCATCGTAACCTATTCCAACCGGTGCTTTCCCACGAAGGCGGTGGCCATCTGGCGCTCGCTCGACCTGCGCCGGCACTCCACCCTGATCCACGTCTACCTCACTCGCGCGGGCTTTTCCGATATCGACGTGCAGGTGCTGGCAAACGGCATGAGCGGCGATCCGCTGGTTGCCGTTACCGGGCTGGCGTGAAGCCCACTCTCACTTTCCGCCCCGCTCGCTGTCGATAAGCCGCACGACCTCCTGCAGCGCTGCATTGTAGCGCGCCAGCACTGCCCAATCGCCGACGCTTTCAAAATGCGAAATCAGCCGCTCGCCGTCCCAGCGGTGCAGCGCATAGGCCGGCAGCTCGTCGGTGATCATCGCCCGCCCGTCCGGACGATCCGGATCGATCGGCGTGAGATCGAGTGCAACCAGTGGAGCGGTCGAGGGACACACCGTCAGCGAAATTCCGCCCCACAGCGTGTGGATCGTCCGGTGCAGATGGCCGGAAATGATCGCCCGCACCTGGTCGTGGCCGGCGATGGCTTCGCCGAAGCGGGCAATCCAGGGCTCATGCGCGGCACTGTCGAGCCAGGTGATGCCCGATTCGAACGGCGGGTGATGCATGACGATAATCGTCGGCGTGTCGGGACGGGCCGCCAGCTGCGCCTTGAGCCACGCCGCGCGCGCCTCGCAGAACTCGCCGCCGTGCCGACCGGGCTCGAGCGTGTCGAGCAGCAGCATGCGGAACCCGTCGCATTCCAGAGGGTAATGGATGAATCCATCTTCGGACGGCGTTTGTGGGAAGGCGGCAAGCAGTGTGTCGCGATCGTCGTGATTGCCGACCATCGGCCAGACGGGAAACGGGCATACGCTCACCGCATCGGCCAGCCGACCAATGCTTTCAGCGTCACCGGATTCGGTCAGGTCTCCGGTAAGCAGGAGCATGTCCGGCCGGTTCGGCGCCTCGACCAGCCGCTTCAGCACGGCTTTCAACCGCTGTATGTTGTGCTCGTCCGGATTGTCCCGGTCGAAGCCGATGTGAACATCGGTGATCTGTGCGATCAGCAACCCATGAACTCCCGGTTCGGCACAAAAAGCACGCTCGTGATCTGCATTTCTATCGGAGTTTGGCCGTGAGTCCTAATTTCCGGCGAGCTTGCCGAACGGTGCCGGGTGATAGCTGTGGCACATCGCGCAACCGGAGGGCACCTTGGCCTCTTCGGTCTCCGGGCCGAGATGGCACGTGCGGCACTGCTTGATGCCCGGCAGCAGCAGGTCCGAAGAGACCGTGGACTTCTCGGCCGCATGGCACGAGGTGCATTTCTCCTGGCTGTGCGCCTTGTGATCGAACCAGCCCTGCCCCATGTGCCGCGACACGATCGTCACCGGCACCACCCCGGGCCTGCCGTTCGTCATCGTCGGCGTGTGGCATTCGCCGCAGATCCCGTTGCGCGACAGCGCCTTGCCGATCAGCATCGCGCGATAGGCGTTTGCCGAAAAGTTGAACTGATAAGGCCCGCTATCGCTGTAGCTGCCGGGCCGCTTGCGGTTGGGGTCGAGCGGCTGCTTGAGGTTCGCGACGCTCAGATCGGCGACCATCTGCGCGATATCGCCGTGATGCAGCCTGCGGAATATGCCGCCGACCTCGTCATAGGCAAGGCTGTGGCAGCTTTCGCAATCGCGTTCCATGTCGATCGGCTGGAAGCGGATGCCGTCCTCGGTCGGGCGGTGACAGTCCTTGCAGGTCAGGCCATTGCCGCCATAGCCGTGCTCCCTGCCGATATTGGCGGCCATCCGCGCGACGCCGCCTTTCGGATCGAGATGCAGCTTGTGGGGGAAAGCCAGGCCGCTGTGCTCGCGCGGCTTGGCGTCGAGCGAGACCTGCTCGCGCAGGCGCGTCATCGGGTCGACGACGACGGCGGGCGTGAATTGCGGATGCCGCATGCCGAAATCGCTCGCATCGCCGAGCCTGGTGTCGGGCAGCTCTTCCTTCAGATTCACATGGCAGCCGGCGCAGAATTCCCCGGTCGGCAGCGCCACCCGCTGTGGCCCTTCATGCTCGACATGGCAGTCCGCGCAGGCGTTGGGGCCTTCCTTGCCGAAAGCATGCGCAACCGCCGAAAGCATTTGCTTGCCGAACGGGCGGCCATCGAGCGACTTGGCGATGCGTTCCGGGCTGGCATGATCATGCGCGTTTTCGTGGCAGCTTAGGCAGGTCTTGTCGCGCACCGACACGAAGGGCTTGACGTGGCAAGCCTCGCATTTCTCCTCCAGGGAATGATGGACCAGGCTGAGTTCACCGGTACTCCAGCTGGAATCGCCGATCACCGTGTCATCCGGGCCATCGCCGCGCGTCAGATTGCTGATGATCGGTACCGCAAGGAAGATGCCGACAATCAGCGCCGCCAGCACCCAGGAAACCGCCCGCTTGCCCGGCAGCACGCTGAGCAACGAGAAACCGCGTTTCTCATCGAGATCGCCGGCACCGCCCGCCTCTTCGACCTGCCGGATCGAGAGCAGCACGGCACCGTCCTCATCGCGCGAAACGGTCACGCGGTAGCTGCCGAAGCGCAGTTCGGCGCCGCTGGCGGCGTTGATGGCGGCCTCGGTGACAGTGCTGCCGTCGACGCCGAAGCCCAACGAACCGGTCGCGGCGACTTCGATCCGATCGCCGCCGGCCGCGGTGATCGTGGCGTGGCGTGGCTCGACCGCAAGATCGGGCAGATGGATGTCGTTTTCCGCCGCGCGCCCGACAGTCAGGACCTTCTTGTCAACCGTGCTGTCGCGGACGATCTCACGCCCGGTCGCGGTCAGCCCGATTTCCCTAAGCTTGAATGTCATGCCCCCGCGCCCCTCCTACCAGTAATAGAAGACGCTGAGGATATGGGCAAAAAGCGCTGCGAGCAGCGCCACCGTGGCCGGCACATGAACATAGAGCCAGACTTCCAGCAACGCTCTGAGGCGCATGTGACGCCGTAGCCGCTCGAGCTGGGAACGACGCCGGACCAGCAGCTGCTCGACCTTTCCGACAGCGGAATCGGAAGCTCCGCTGCCAGCCAGCCCATCGATCGCCGCCTGCGTCGCGCAGTCCGGATAATTGCCCGACAGGCGCCGCCACAAGCCATGAGCAAACAGGTCCTCTCCCAGCGCCGACAGAACCAGATCGGCATGGGCGCGGTCCAGCGGCTGCGCCGCGTCGTGCAATTGCCGGTCGAGCGCCTGGATCGCCTCGACCATCTGGCCCTGCGTCATTTCCTCGCGATTGTTGCTGAGCGCCGAAGGCAGGCTGGAATAGACGACGATGCCGAAAACGCCCGATGCGATAACCAGCATCATCAACGCGTAGGCCAGCGTGTGTACGTTCCAGCCCAGCTGGAAGCCGGTGTGCAGCGTGGCGATCACGATCAGCGCAAGCCCGAGGTAGACATGCGCCGAGGTCCACGCCTTGAGCGACCACTTGCCCGGCGTGATCGCACGCTTGCGGATGCCGAGCAGCGAGAGCCAGACGATCAGCAGCGCCCCGATCGTGCCCAGAGTGTAGCCATACCAGCTGCCGCCGTTGGGGCGCGGCTGAACATCGGCGGCGAAATAGCCGATCACCATGACCAGGCAGGCGATTGTCGAAATCTTCAGCCAGCGGAAGCGCGCGTGGCGCAGGAAGCTTTCATGGCTGGTCGCTTCAAGCCGGCTGCTGCCCGTTCCGACGCGGGGTGCGGTCGCCATCAGACTTCCTCCTCCATGCGGGTGACAGACAGGAAGCCTTCAGGAGACACGCGGATGGCGGCACCCGTGGGGCAGGCGCGGACACAGGCAGGTCCGCCTTCCACGCCCGAACACATGTCGCATTTGATGGCTTTCTTGGGTTGCTCCTCGCCTTCCGCGACATTCTTCTTGCGCCATTTCTTGGAAGGCTCGCCCGGTCCCGGCCCGCTCCCCAGGAACAGCCAGCTCAGGAACGAAGGCTTGGGCGGCGGCACGCTGTCCATGCGGATGACGCCGTAGGGGCAATTGCGCTGGCAGTTGCCGCAGCCGATGCAGGTCTCGTCGATGAACACCTCGCCGTCCTGGCCCCGGTGGATCGCATTGGGCGGACAGTCGGCCATGCAATGCGGATGCTCGCAATGCCGGCAGCTTGTCGGCACATGCAGGTGGGCATAGGTCGTCCCCGCCTCGCGGTTGAGCCGCGAAAGGCCCTCGTGGCTGTCGGCGCAGGCCCTTTCGCAATTGTCACAGCCCACGCACAGCTTCTCGTCGATCAGCAGCACATCGGTGGCCTCACCGATGCCGTTGTCGATCAGGAACTGGGCGGTTTGCGAATACAGGTCGACGACGCCGGAGAAATTCTCCTTCCGGCCCTCGATGAACGAGTTGATTTCGCGCCGCTTGTCCATCTCGGTGGCGGCCTTGCGCAGCAGCGCGGGCTTGCGTTCCAGCAGCCGGGCGAAAGCCTCGCCGGGCAGGCGGATGACTTCGGAACGGATCGCCGCGCGCACCGTCGCATTGCGCGGCGCGCCATCGATCAGCGCCATTTCGCCAACATAGGACCCGGCCGGAAGATAGCTGAGGAAAACCGGCTTTCCGGCAATCGTCTTCTCGACGATCATCGAGCCGCGACGGATGATGTAGACGTCCTTGCCCTCGTCGCCTTCTTCCAAAACGACCTCGCCGGCGCGCTTCTCCTGGACCTCGGCGCCCTCGACCAGCTCGGAGACATCCTCGCTGGTAAGCCCCGACCCGAAGATCTGGAGCAATTGCCGCTCGATCGAAATGCGGGTGACGACGCGGGCCGCGCTCGGCGCGGTGGCGATCAGCTTGAGCGCGGCGTTGCGCGACAGCTCGACCACCACCGTGGTTTCGGCGGCCCGGATGGTCGAACCGCGCCGGCGCCCGGAAATGAGGCCGACCTCGCCGAAGATCGACCCTTCGGCGATCGGCACCACCTTGTTGGGATCGTCCTTGTCGACTTCGACCAGCACCGAGCCCCTGGCAATCGCGAACAGCGAGGATCCCGGTTCGTTACGCTCAAAGATCGCCTCGCCCCGGCCGAAGCTGCTCACTTCGCTGTCGAGCATCAGCTCGCGCAGCTGCAGGACGGAAAGTTCCTTGAAGATGTCGATATTGCCGCCGAACAGCGCCAGCCATTCGTCGACACTGCGCTTGCCGGGTAGCCGCGCGAACTTCTCTGCAAGGATCGGCTCGTCGGCGGGCTTGAGCGTGGTGTTGCCGTTGAGGAACTCGACGACATCATAGCCCTGGTTCATGCAGTGCTTGATCAGCGGATAGCCTGCCAGCGCACCGATCACGTGGATGCCCGGCCGGGTCGTCTCGAACTGTGGCGAAAGAACTGGGAAGGCTTCGCGCTCCGGGCTGGTGAATTCGATGCCGCAAGCCTCGACGAACTTGCGCGGCGGTGCCGATCCGGTGCGGGCGATGATCCGGTCGCAGCGAATGGTCTCCTGCCCGTCGCGCGTATCGAGCACCATTTCGCCGGGGCGGACTTCGGCAGGGCTCGTCTCGGTGCGGATAGTGAGCCGGCCCGCAGCCGCCGCTTCCTGGAGCAGCTTCACGTTCGCGCCCTTGGCGCGGGCGAAATCGGTGCCGCGGTTGAGGATGGTCACGACATTGCGCTGCGCCGGATCGGCGGCAAGGCCCAGCGCGTTCTCGATACCGGCATCACCCGATCCAACGACGGTGATGTGCTCGTCGACATATTCGCCGGGATCGTCGAGCTGATACTGGATGTGCGGCATGTCCGCCCCCGGACAGCGCAGCCGGTTGGGATTGCCCTGCGTGCCGATCGCGAGGATGATCGCTTCCGCCTCGATCTTGTCCCCGCCTTTCAGCGTAAGGGTGAAATTGCCCTTCTCACCCTCTATCTCGGTGATGTCGGCATCGCGGCGGACGTTGATTCCCAGGCTTTCGGCCTGATTGTCCCAGATATCGAGAATCGCCTCGCGCTTGCCAGCCTCGAAATCGAGATCCGATCTCAACACCAGCGACGAAGGCGTCGCCATGACGTGCTTGCCCTTCTGGTATTTGAAGATCGTGTCCGAAAGGTGGTCGGTCTTTTCCAGCAGGACGTGGGAAATGCCGAGTTCGGCGGCCCTGCCCGCGGCGCTGAGGCCAGCGGGGCCGGAACCGACTATGGCAATGCGAAAACGCGTTTCGACCATGAATCCCCCGAGCCCGAATTACCCCACGATTGCAATAACGTCGCAAGTTGCGCAAACCTTGCGGCGCTTGCCCCGGCTGGCAAGACCGATAGGGGGGACTATGACCGGAAGGGGGCAATGACACAATACGCCAAGCGCACCTTGCCCGTGGGCAGAATCGCTTTGTTGATCGCGGCGCTGGCGCTTGCCATCGTTATCGCGGTTTCCGTTTCGCGCGGCGACGGGGCAAAAAATGCTGAACCTGCCGCCGGCGCTCAGGCCGGAACATCGATCGAGGCGCTCGAGAAGGCAGCGGAGACGGACCCCAAGAATGCCGATGCCTGGGCGAAGCTGGGCGAAGCCTATTTTCAGGACAGCCGCTTCGACGATGCAGTAGGCGCCTTCGACAAGGCAAGCACCATCGATCCCAATCAGGCCATTCTGTGGTCGGCGCTTGGAGAAGCGCGCGTCATGGCGAGCCAGACCGAACCGATGCCCGCCGAGGCCGCCTCGGCTTTCGAACGCGCGCTGGCTCTCGATGCGCAAGACCCACGCGCGCGGTATTTCCTCGCCGTGAAGAGGGATCTCGGCGGAGACCACGAAGGCGCGATTCGCGACTGGCTCGCCTTGCTTGAGGATACTCCGCAAGGTGCGCCCTGGCGCGACGACCTGATTCGCACGATCGAACAGGTTGGAAAGATCAACAAGATCGACGTGACCGCCCGCATCGCCGAGGCGGGCGGAAACTCTCCACCTGCGCCCCTGGCCGCGCGCGCCATTCCCGGACCATCCGCACAGGATCTTGCCAACGCCGGCTCTATTCCGCCCAGCGAGCAGCGCGAGATGGCCGAAGGTATGGTTGCGCGGCTCGAAACGCGGCTCAAGGGCAATCCGGGGAACATCGATGGCTGGATCATGCTGATGCGCAGCCGGATGACCCTGGGCGAACCGCAAAAGGCCTCGCAGGCGCTCAAGGATGCAATCGCGGCCAATCCCGGCCAGGCCGAAACGCTGCGCCAGCAAGCGGCAAGCCTGGGAATCCGATGACCGGCTTCAGGACTATCCCGTCAGCAATTCGCGGCTTTCGATCAGGAAGGTGATCAGCGTTACCGTCAGTCCAAGCATGAATATCCGGTAGGCGAGCCCCAGGTAGCGGTATTTCTTGCGCTGGAGCACCTGACCGTTCTGATAGATGTCGCGGAACATGAGACGGAACATCCCTTGTTCCGTCTCTATCCGGCGCATCGCGCGCTCGATGAATTCCTCTTCCTCAAGCTGGGTGAATACGCCGAAGAACAGAAGATTCTCGTTGTCCGGCTGCCTGGCTGGCGGACGGATCGAAGGCATGATGGCAGCGACCGCACAGAAGGCGGAAAGAAAGGCCGACAAGGCGAGAATGGACAGGGCGACCGGGAACTCACCCCGGCTCGCCTGTCCCACCGATATGGTGAACACGACGAAAGTCGCGCCCATCAGGATACTGGCCTTCTGGTCCGCCATCTGGCTCAGCTGGAGATTCACCTGAGTCACGGTACGGACCATCTGGACCGCATTGACCGCAAAGCTTTCCGGCAGCTCCGGTGCTTCGCCCGATGGCGGGGATTGCCCGGTCATCCCATGTCAGACCACACCGAAGGCGAGCATCGCGTCGGCAACCTTCTTGAAGCCCGCGACATTGGCGCCCTTCACATAGTCGACATAGCCGCCACCCTGGTCACCATAGGCCAGGCAACGCTGGTGGATGCCGGACATGATATCCTTGAGCATCTGCTGAAGCTCTTCCTCGGTCCAGGAACGGCGTTCCGAATTCTGGCTCATCTCAAGGCCGGAAACGGCAACGCCGCCGGCATTGGCCGCCTTGCCCGGGGCAAAGAGGATCTTGGCATCCTTGAAGACATGTACGCCGGCGAGGTCGGTCGGCATGTTGGCCCCTTCCGAAACCGCCTTGCAGCCGTTTTCGACCAGCGCCTTGGCATCGTCGCCAAGCAGTTCGTTCTGCGTCGCGCAGGGCAGGGCCACATCGCAAGGGACATGCCAGGGCGTCTTGCCCTCATGGAAGGTGGCACCGGGAAACTCGTCGCAATATTCGGAAATCCGGCCGCGCCGGTGCGTCTTGTGTACCTTGACCCAGTCGATCTTCTCCTGGGTGATCCCGTCCGGATCGTGGATGAAGCCGCCCGAATCGGACAGCGTCAGCACTTTGCCGCCCAGCTGGGTCACCTTCTCCGCAGCATGGGTGGCGACATTGCCGGAGCCCGAAATCACGGCAGTCTTGCCATGCAGGTCCTCGCCCTTGGTGGTCAGCATGTCGGCGAGGAAATAGACAGCCCCATAGCCGGTCGCTTCCGGCCGGATCAGCGATCCGCCGAATTCCAGCCCCTTGCCGGTAAGCACGCCGGTAAACTGGTTGGTGATTCGCTTGTACTGGCCGAACATATAACCAATCTCACGCCCACCCACGCCGATGTCACCGGCCGGAACGTCGGTATCGGCACCGATATGGCGATAGAGTTCGGTCATGAAGCTCTGGCAGAAGCGCATGATCTCGCGCACGCTTTTGCCCTTGGGGTTGAAATTGGAGCCGCCCTTGCCACCGCCCATCGGCAAGCCGGTCAGCGCATTCTTGAAGGTTTGCTCGAATGCCAGGAACTTGAGCACGCTTTCAGTGACGCTGGGGTGAAAGCGGATGCCGCCCTTGTAGGGACCGATGGCGTTGTTGTTCTGGACGCGCCAGCCACGCTGCACACGAATGCAGCCGTTGTCGTCTTCCCAACAGACCCGAAAGGATACGACCCGGTCCGGCTCGGCTATGCGCCGCAGGATCTGCTGCTCGTGATAGTCTTCCTTGTCGGCAATGAAGTCGAATATATCCTCGGCGACTTCCTGTACCGCCTGAACGAATTCCGGCTGGTGAGGGTTGCGCCGCTTGACCCCCTCCATGAAGCCGTTGAAATCCACATGATCCGTAACCGCCATCGTATTTCCCCCGGTTTGCTTTGCTGCCACGTCCGGCGGTCGTGCGCCCCCGGCGGGAAAGACGATATCCCTGCCCGTGCGTCGTGTATAGCCGAGGAATCGCTTTGCCGGCCGGTCGGAGTTTGTTTGCTCGCCTCACGGCTCGGCGGCACCGGCCCGCTCCCC
>JAGREL010000145.1 GCA_020446575.1 Novosphingobium sp.
GTTCCTCTGGGTGATGGCGACGAACCCGGCTGTGTCCCTGCCTGATTCCGGGTTCATCAGGGAAGCGCTGGCCCGCTGCCCGACCGTGGTGGCCTCCGAAGTCATCGCCGATACCGACACGACGCGGCTTGCCGACATCCTCCTGCCCGCGCTCGCCTGGGGCGAAAAGGACGGGACCGTCACCAATTCCGAACGCTGCATCAGTCGCCAGCGCGCGCTTTTCCCCGCACCGGGCGAAGCCCGCGCCGACTGGCGCATCCTGTGCGACGTCGCCACGCGCCTCGGCTGGGGTGAGGATTTCGCGTTCGCCAGGCCGGCCGACGTCTTCCGCGAATATGCGACGATGAGTGCGCTTGCCGGCAGGCACGGCAAGATGTTCGACCTGACCGACAAGGCGGATATCAGCGATTGGGACTACGAGGCGATGAAGCCTTTCCAGTGGGGCGGCGAGCATCCGCTGAAGGACGGTTTCCCGACGCCGTCCGGCAAGGCGCAGCTTGTCCCCGTCTCGCCGCCGGTGGAGGCATCGGACAAGAACTTCCCGCTTCGCCTCAACACCGGACGCTATCGCGACCAGTGGCACACCATGACCCGCACCGGGCTGTCGCCGACGTTGTCGCAGCACCGGCGCGAACCGCTTCTAGAGGTCCATCCCCTGGACGCCGCGGCGCAGGGCCTCCACGACGGAGGCCTTGCCCGCGTTCTCAGTGCGCGAGGGACGGCAGTGTTCCGCGTCGCGCTCGACGATAGGCAGCGGCCCGGGGAAATCTTTGTCCCGATGCACTGGACTGACGCCATGTCGGGCGAGGGGCGCTGCAATCGCCTTCCCGGACCGGCCACCGATCCCGTTTCGGGCCAGCCCGGCTTCAAGAACATCGCCGCGCGGATCGAACCGGTCCAGCCGGAATGGCGGGCCTTCCTGGTCACGCGCGAGGTGCCGGGAACACCGGAGCTGCTTTACTGGACTCGCGCCCGGGTCGCTGGGGGCTGGCTGTTCGAACTCGCAGGCGAGGGCGCCGTCGACTGCGATGCGCTGCTGCCGGAAGGAGAGCGGCTGGAAGCCGCCGACAAGGCGCGCGGCATGCGGCGCATCGCCGTCCGCGGCAAGGACGGTTCGCTCGAGGCCGCGCTTTTCGTCACCCGCTCCGGCGAGCTTCCGCCTCGCGAGTGGGTGGCAAGCCGGCTCGGCGATGACGAGGCCAGTCCGGCTGAATTGCTGGCCGGCAGGCCGAGCACACCGCTGCCCGATCGCGGCCCGGTCGTCTGCGTGTGCCACGGCATCGGCGAGCATGAGATTGTCGAGGCAGCGGGGGCAGGCGCCGAAACGGTCGCCGCGGTCGGCGAAGCCACCTGCGCCGGAACCAATTGCGGCAGTTGCCGCCCGGCGATCGCGCGGCTGATCGAAGCGGCGCTGTCCATGGAAAGGGAAGCGGCGGAATGACACCGGAACAGATCGGCCTCGTCCAGCAGAGCTTTGCCAAAGTGGCGCCGATCGCGCCTCAGGCAGCGGACATCTTCTACAGCCGCCTGTTCGAGGTGGCTCCGCAGGTGCGCTACCTGTTTCCGGACGACATGGCGGAGCAGAAGCGGAAGCTGATGGATATGCTGGGCGTGGCGGTGAACGGCCTGACCCGGCTGGATGCGATCCTTCCCGCCGTCCAGCAGCTTGGCCGCAGGCACAAGGGTTATGGCGCCGTGCCCGATCACTACGCGGTGGTCGGGGACACCCTGATCTACACATTGGACCAGGGACTTGGCGACGGTTTCACGGACGAGGTGCGCGCCGCATGGGCGGAGGCCTATGGCCTGCTGGCCGGCGTGATGATCGAAGCCGCGGAAGGATTGGACGATGATTGAGCCCGGCACGGTTTGGCTGGTCGGTGCCGGTCCCGGCGATCCCGAGCTGCTCACGCGCAAGGCCGAGCGGCTGATACGTGAGGCCGGCGTGATCTTCTACGACGCGCTGGTGGGCGGCGAAGTGCTGGACCTTGCCACGCCCGGCACGCGGCTGGTTCATGTCGGCAAGCGCTCGGGCCGCCATTCCAAGGACCAGAAGACCATCGACCGGCTGATCGTCGAGGCCGCGCTCGCCGGTGAACGGGTGGTGCGTCTCAAGGGAGGCGATCCCTCGATCTTCGGGCGTGCCACCGAAGAACTCGAAGCTTGCCGTGCCGCCGGCGTGCCGGTTCGGATCTGCCCCGGCGTCACTGCCGCAAGCGCTGCGGCGGCCGGCATCGGCGCCTCGCTTACCTTGCGGGGTCTGGCACGCAAGCTGACATTCGTGACCGCCCATGCCCGCGCCGGCGAGGAGCTCTCGCTCGATTGGGACAGGCTCGCCGATCCCGAAGCAACGCTGGCGGTGTACATGGGCAAGGCGGCCGCGCCCATGGTTTCGGCCCGGCTGATCGAAGCTGGCCTGACCGGCGATACGCCTGTCGCTCTGGTCGAAAACGCCAGCCTGCCGAACGAACGGCATTTCCACACGAGGCTGGACCTCCTGCCCCTGGCCGCGCGGACCGCGCTTGGCGACGGGCCGGCGCTTATCCTGATCGGGCAAGCGGTCTCGGGTGGTTCGATCCCGGCTCGGGAAGGCGCCGCCGTCAGCACGGAGATGGCATCCGACAGCTGATCCCGAACTTTCCGTCGGGGCGCTACCGGACATGATGTGGCGACTTGGCAAAAGCCATTTTTATATCTCTTTACTTGCACCCTCACGAATTGGCGCTAATCAAGCATGAACAATCTACAGTTCGGAGCGAAGTTTCAGGCACTTGAAGTATTGGTCGCTTTCAACAGTGCCGGCATACCGGATAATCGGGAACTTTCGGAATGCGCCTTTTTGCCATACTGGCACTTATATTGCTCCCCACGCATGCGGCGCACGCTGCCTGGCTGGAAGCATCGAGTGCACATTTCGTTGTCTATGCGGATGACAGCAAGCGCGATATCCAGCGCTTTTCGGAGCAGCTTGAGCGCTATCATGCGGCCATCGCTCTCGTAACAGGCACCAATGCCGAAGCTCCGAGTCCGTCCAATCGGGTGACGGTCTACGTCGTGCGCAGCGACCGCGACGTTCGCAAGCTTCATGGAGGCGACGCAAAATATCTGCGCGGCTTCTACGTCCCCCGCGCAGCAGGTTCCCTGGCTATCGTTCCGCGGGTGCAGGTGGGAAGCGGTAAAGCCAGCTACTCCATGACCATATTGCTGCATGAATATGCGCACCACTTCATGGCTTCGAACAGCCGGTTTCCGATGCCGCGATGGATGTCAGAGGGCAGTGCCGAATTCTTCGCCGCAGCCAGCTTCGAACGAGATGGCGGGGTCGGTCTGGGGCGACCGGCGCAGATTCGTGCCAACGAGCTTTTCTATGGCAAGAACGTGACCGCGGAGCAGTTGCTTGACCCTGATAGCTATGAAGAAAGCAAGAGCTACGACGCATTCTACGGCAAGGCATGGCTGCTTTACCATTATCTGTCGCTGGGTGATGAGCGCAAAGGCCAGCTTCTCGATTATGCCCGCTTCCTGCTCGCAGGCAAAAGCCAACGGGAAGCCGCGCTCGCGGCGTTCGGCGACTTCCGCCAGCTAGAGACGGATCTGGATCGCTACCTCGGCAAGCGGAGGATGGTGTATCTGAAACTGCCGCCATCCTTGCTGGAAACCGGTCCGATCCGGGTGCGCGCGCTGAGTGAGGGCGAGGCGGCGATGATGCCGGTCAAGGTGCGATCGAGGCGCGGCGTCACGTCCGAGGAAGCCGCGGAGCTGGTCGAGGAGGCACGCGAGATCGCCGCGCGTTTTCCGAAGGATGCCGCGGTCCTCACAGCGCTGGCGGAGGCCGAATTCGATTCGGGAAACAGCGAACGGGCGGTTGCCGCTGCGGATGCCGCGCTGGCGATCGATCCGCGCCAGGCCAACGCCTATGTCCAGAAGGGTTATGCCCTGTTCGACCTTGCCGACCAGGCTGAGGACACGGCTGCGGCCTACGCCATGGCACGGGAACCATTCCTGCAACTCAACAGGCTGGAAAACGACCATCCCCTGCCATTGCTCTACAACTATCTCTACTACGTGGAGCAGGGAGAAGAGCCTCCGGTACTGGCCGTTCAAGGGCTGGAGCGGGCTTCCGAACTGGCGCCCTTCGATCTGGGCCTGCGCATGATGCTCGTCATGAAGCAGATCCAGCTCAAGCAGACCGAGGCCGCCCGGCGGAACCTGATACCGATTGCCTTCAACCCGCACGGCGGAAGTTCTGCGGAATTTGCGCAACGAATTCTCGAAAAGCTTGATAACGAGCCGGGCTGGGACGGAACGTCGGGCCTCGAGGCAATAGCTGGCGAGGATGGCGCGTCGCTGGAAGGCAATTAACCGCCGGCCACCGCGCTTTCCCGTTTTTTCGCGCCGTTCATGGAACTGCCATGCCGCTTATGCGATGAATTGAGACATACATCCGACGGGAGAGACGTCATGATCAATCGTATTGCGGGTGTCGGCGCCGTGGCCATGCTGGCCGTTTCATGCGCACCCTACGCCGATGAGCCCGAGGCTGCGCAGTCGGCGAGTTCCGGTCGCGACTGCTTCTTCCTCTCGCAAGTCAGCGGCTATACCCATGCCGGCAAGAACAAGATCCATGTCAGCGTGGGGCCCAGCCGGACCTATGAATTCGAGACGCTGGGTATTTGTCCGGAGCTTGACGACGCCGAGACTCTGGCGTTCGACCCCACCGGGCCGGGCACGATCTGCCGCGGCATCGATGTAGACCTGATTGTCCCGAGCACGATTGGACCACGGCGCTGTCCGGTAAGCATGATCAGCAGGGTCGAGGAAAAGGCGGACCAATAGGCCGTATTGTCCGATCAGCCGGCCGCGAGGCTTTCCTTCCAGACTTCCACTGCGCTGGCGACCCGCGCGGCGGCAGCGTCGAGCGGCATTTCGCGCAGCTCCTCGCTGAAGACCTCCAGTTCAATCGTGATTGCCGGGTTGTTGGCAAGGGCCGCCGCGATGATTTCGCCCAGCGGCAATTCGCCTTCGCCCGGCAGGCTGCGTCCGGTCATGGGCACATAGGCCTGCCCGGACGGCGGTTCGATCCGGTCGCAAAGCTGGAAAGCGCCGATGGTGCCGGTGGGCAGTGCCTCGATGTCGCTCGCCGTGCCGCCGGTTCGCGCAAGATGCCAGGTATCGAGCAGGATTGCGCAATTGGGCTCACCGCAGCCTTGGGCGATGGCGAAGGCCCGGCCGAGATCGCCGATGCCGGTGTTCGGCACGAATTCCAGAACGATCCGCATGCCTTGCTCGGCCGCTTTCCGGCACATCGGGCCGATCGCTTCGGCCATCCGCTCGACCGGGGCGGGCCCGACCGGAAAATGCGAGACATTGATGATGGACGCTTCGAGCGCGTCGGCAACGCGGCAGCAGGTTTCGACGTCGAACTTGGGGATGACGTGCCCGTCGAACTCCGTCGGTTCTGGCGGCATGTCGGGCAGCCCCTTCTGGATGGCGTCGATCACGGTCACTCTCACTCCGGCATCGGCCAGGAGGCGGCGCAGCGCCCGATCGGTGAGTCCCGCGTCCAGACTGGCGAAGTAGAGGTGCGGAGGTACGGAGATCGTCGGGAAACCGTGGCGCCCGGCCAGCTCGATCATTTCCGTGAGGTTGGCGTGATGGATCGTTCCCCAGCACAGGCCGACGGGAATGTCTTTCATGGCAGCCTCCTCCTCGACGGTTATGGCCATACCATACACAATGCGCCCCGCAGCGGGCCATATCCCGCGCCCGAAAGCACACTCGAAAGGAGCCAGCCATGTTCGTCGCGGCCTATTGGTGGGAAGTCCACCCCGGCAAGGAAGATCAGTTCCGGACGGCCTGGCGGCACGGAACCGAACTGATCCGCGAAAAATACGGCAGCCTGGGTTCGCGCCTGCATCGCGAGGCCCGCGACGACGACAGGATCCGCTTCATCGGCGTTGCCGAATGGCCCGACCGCGAGACCTGGCAGCGCGCGTTCGATGCCAAGATGGTCTATGACGATCCGGATACGCGCGCGGCTTTCGTCGATGCGATCAGCGACTGGGCCGACGAGCCGCTGCTGCTGATGGACGTGACGGACGACCTGCTGGACAGGGGATAAAAGGCTTCGCCCTTGCCCCGCGAAGCGCTCAGCCCTTTCGTTCTCGTCCAAAAGCCGCGCGCAGCTCATCCTTGGCCTCTTCGAGTACGCGCTTCTGGTCCGGATCGAGACTCTTCCCGGCACGGTTGATGTAGAAGGAAAGCATCGACATCGCCGAGCGGAACGGGCTCGACTTGCGGCGCTTGCTCGTTTCGGCCGATCTCTTGAGCGAGGCGGCAATCTTCGCGGGGTCCTTCCAGGTGAAGACATCGCGCTCAAGATCAAGCGCGTCGGACCCCTCGGTAACCTCTTGCGACCATTTCCCTGCGGTCATGCGTATTCCTATCGGGTTCCGTCAGGGCCCGCTGGCTCGAACGCCTGGTTGGAATAGGGCGGCGCGGTGGGGCGCGTGATCACGTTGTAGCCGAAATCGGCCTCTTCGTGGCAGCCGTTGCAGCCAGCCGTCAGCGCGTCGTAGGCCTTGATGAATCCGGCCTTGTCCCTTGACGCGACAACCCTGTCGAGATTGGCGAGCGGGACGTCCATGTATTCCGGTATCATTTCGGTCAGCGGACGGGGCACGGACTTGTGATGCGCGTGATAGCGCATTGCATCGCTGAACCCTTCGCGCAGCTCCTCCAACTCATAGGCGGCGAGTGGCCAGTTGTCGGCCTGTCCGGCGAACCACAGCTTGGCATGGCGCATCTGGTTGAGGCCCATGATTTCGCCCAGTCCGATGACGTAGCCGGACGTGGCGGCCTCGTCGCTTTGCTGCGTGGGCCTTTCCGAACAGGCCGCCAAAAGCATCGGCGCAAGCGGCAGAAGAAACCTTGCGAAGTGCATTGGTTTAGTCAAACAAGTACCTCATCTTGATGGTAATTTTCCCTTCCGTGCCGACCTCGATAAGCGACTTGGCGAATCCCGGCATGCCGCCGGGGTTGTTGGAAATGCCGACGCCTTCCTTCGGCATGCCGATGAAATTGTGCTGCATGCGCCCGTCACCGTTCTCGTCGTGATGCACCGTCACGGCGTAGCTGCCTCGCGGGACTTCGGGGAAGGTGAAGTGCATCGCCTTGCCGGTTACCGGCAGCACCAGCCGCCTGGCGCTGCGGCTCTTGTTGCAGCTGGGGAAGCCCTGCTTGTCCTGCCACAGACAGGCGATCAGCTGGCCGCTGGACGAATGCAGGCCGGTCACTGTGACGTCCAGCGAGGCCTTTTTCGGGCCTTGCGCCTGCAATGCCCCGCCGACGATGGCTGCGCAAATCGCAAGTGCGGCGAAGGCAGACGTGACGTTGCGCATGGCGGTTTCCCCGGCGGTTGCTTATGGCTCTTGGACTAGACGCCGCGGCAGGGTCCCGACCGCAGTTCCCTTCCCGCTGCTGTTCTGCCACGATGCAGGTGTAGCGGAATATGAGGACAAAGTCGGCATGATCGAAACCGACCAGAACATCTGCCGCAGCGTGACAGCGGAAGAGGTCGGCCACTACGACGAGCACGGCTGGGCCTGCCTCGTCATCGTCAATCCGTCCGATGCGCGGTTTCCAGTGATCGGGTGAGCCACGTGAGTTCCAGTCCTGCAAACACCGACGGCGCTCCCGTCCGCATCGATTACGTTCACGGCGATGCGACCGGCCTCGAGATACCCGCCCATGCAGATGCCTTGCATGCCGGTGGCGCGGCCTTCCTGACCGAGGCTTTTCGCACCTTCGGTTCTCTGGGTGCCGACAACAGCGTGGCCCGCATCGCCCGGCTGGAGCATTGCCCCGGCGGCAGCACCGGCGCCAAGCTGTTGATGAGCGTGGAATACGAACGCCCCGATCCGGCGCTCCACACCGAGTTGTTCGTGAAATTCTCGCGCGACTTCACCGATGCCCGCCGCGACAATCCCGGCCGCTATGAAATGGCCCCCGAAGTGCCCTTTGCTGCGCTCTCGCGCTTGCCGGGCTTTCCCATCTCGGTGCCGACCGCCTATTTCGCCGATTATCATTACGAGAGCGGGACCGGTCTGATCGTCACCGAGCGGATCGGCTTCGGCGAAGGCGCGATCGAACCGCATCGGCGCAAGTGCCTCGATCATCTGACGCTCGACGATCCATTGCCTTATTACCGGCAGGTCGTCATCGCGCTCGCCCGGCTGTGCGCGGCTCACAAGTCCGGCCGGCTTGCGCCCGACATCGACGAACGCTTTCCCTTCGATCCGGTGCGCGGCTCGGCGGATCCGATCCGCTACAGCGACGAGGAGCTGCGCGCCGAGTTGGACTACTGCATCGACTTTGCCAGGCGTTGCCCGCAGCTGCTGCCGCCCGAAGTCCGGTCGGAAGAGTTCTTCGCGCAGATGACGCGCGACACCTGGAAAATCCGCGAGCACGAAGCCGCGATCCAGCGATATCTCACCGGCAATCCCGATTTTCACGCGCTGTGCCACTGGAACGCGCACATCGATAACTGCTTCTTCTGGCGCGACGAGAGCGGCGAGTTGCATTGCGGCCTGATCGACTGGGGCAGGGTAGGGCAGCTGACATTCGGTTCGGTCCTGTGGGGCGGGCTGAGCGCCGCGCACCATTCGATCTGGGACCACCACCTCGGCGAACTGCTCGAGACCTTCGTGCGCGAATATCGTGACAACGGCGGCCCTTCGATCACGGCGGAGGAGCTGGAGTTCCACCTGACACTGCACATGGCGGCGATGGGTGTCGCCCGTGTCCTCGCCTTTCCCGAGGTCGTGATGTTCCGCCTGCCCGAATGCGTGAACGCCTCCGGTCCGCTCGACCCGATGTTCGAGTCGGTCGATCCGGCCCGCAACTCGCTGCACATCTACACCGTGTTCCTCAAGTTCTGGCTGAAACACGATTTCGGCGGGGCCGTGGACCGGCTGCTGGAAAGAAGCTGAATCGGCCCTTCGGTGATCAGCTCAGCGCGCCGAAATAGATCGCCAGCAGTGCGGTCAGAACAATCGCCACCCAGGCAGTCACCAGCACGCGCAGGGCCAGCGGGGCGCCGCGCACGTCCATATAGGTGAACATCACCATCCACACCTTGGCCAGGGCGATGGACAATACGGCGACCGTCACCGCCGCCGGGCTGCCGATCCATGCCACGCCGCTGCTGCCGCCGATCTGCGACGACAGCAGGGTCACGGCGACGAGCAGCACCCAGACGAGGAACAGGCGGTCGCGAAGCAGGACAGGCATGGGCTACTCCACCAGATAGAGCAGGGCGAAAATCACGATCCACAGCAGGTCGACCATGTGCCAGAAGCAGCCGCCGCTTTCGATCAGCGCGAGGTGCGACGGCTTCGCCAGCATCTTTCCGGTCGCCACCGACATCGCGCCGAGCAGGATCGACCCGATCACGACATGGCCGAGGTGCAGCACGGTCAGGCCGAAATAGAAGCTGAAGAAGACATGGCTGTCGATGGCGATGCCGCGGTCGAACAGCTCGTGATATTCAAAACCCTTGAGCAGGATGAAGCCGATTGCGCAGGCAAGGCCAAGGCGGAACAGGCGCGGCGCGCTGGACGTGTCCCCCCGGCTGGCCGCGCCCACTGCTTTCGCCACGAACAGCGAACTGGTCAGCAGCAGCAGCGTGTTGGTGAGGCCGACTGCCTTGCTGAGATGAGCCTGAGACGCAGTGAAGCCCGCCACGTCCGAAGTCCGGTAAAGCAGGAAGCTTGCGAACAGCAGGGCGAAGAAGGTCATTTCGCCGAACAGCAGGATCCACACGCCTGCTTCGCCGGGAATGTGGCCTCCCGGAGAATCCCGCCTCAGGGACAGACTGTCCCCTGACGGCAATATCGACCGTTCGATATCCACGTCAGGCGCCGGCCGGTGCCAGCCGCTCCTGATGGCGAAGGCCATGCAGCATCGTGTAGCAGATCGCTACCATCCAGGCGCAGAACAGGGCGAACGGCGCCCAGAAGGGCAGCAGCCCGGCCCAGGAGAAGATACCCGTCTTGAACAGCACGGCGATCGGTCCGCCGAAGGATTGCACCAGCTGCCAGGCGGTGAGGTAGCCAAGCCAGCGCGGGAAGGCGGACTGGCTGTCCGGCTCGTCCTTGGAGAAGGCGACGACGATGATGCCCAGCAGCTGCATCGGAAACAGGCTGAGTGGAGTGATGAACATCAGCCAGCCGAATTCGTGGATGATCAATGTCAGTTCGGGCGCCCGCTCGGCAGTGAAGGAAGCGACGCCCCAGATGAGCACGGGGCACCAGATGAACACGGACCCCACCACTCCGGTCAGTCCCTGCAGGATTGCCCAGACCGGCACGCCTTTCTCCAGCCGTGCCATCTGGATCGAGATCACGATGGTGAGCGGTACGATGAATCCGCCCGAGATCAGCCCGAAGATCACGCCGATGCGGAAGCGGATGTTGTGCTCGGCGTAGAGCGGGGCGACCTCTTCGGCCGAAAGGCTGGCGGGCGGCGGCGGAAAGAACCGCATCAGTCCCATGTAGGAAATTGCGAAGACGACCCCGAGCACGATCGTCAGCCAGACGAGGAACCGTTGCGTCCGCGTGCTGGCGTACAAGCCATGATCTGTCATCGTTAACTCTCCCGCTTGTTGTTGTTCTTGGTTTGGGTGCGGCCCCTGTCAGCCGTCGGTTATGTAGCCCCTTCCTACTCTCATCGGTTCCCTTGACGCTTCGAAGATGGTCCCCGCCGATACCATGTTGCTGCGCATGACCAGCACCACCGTGTCGTCCGCCTCGATCCGCACGTCCTCGCCGGGGCGGAGATAGGATTGACCGTTCGTCCGGTCGATCTGGACGATGTAGAAGGCGCCGTTTGCGCGGCGCTCGGCTTCGCCGACCGTGGCCCCGGTCAGGGCGCCATCTCCCGGAACCTTCACGGCTTCGAGTTCGAGACCGAATTCCCGCATGCCTCGTTTCAGGTCGCGCATCGGCCCGGAATCGCCAAGGAAACGGGTTGTCGTCGGGTAGAGGATCATCTCGGCGATGCGCTCGGCGCCGATATGGGTCGGCAGCACGACATTGTCCGCGCCGGCGTGAAGCAGCTTGCCTTCGGTCGAAGGGACTTCGCCGCGCGCGATGATTTCGAGCCTGCGGTTGAGGTTGCGCGCCGACAGGGTGATGAAGACGTTGGCGGCATCGTCGGGAAGTACCGTGGCGAGCACCCGTGCACGGTCAATCCCGGCGGTCTTGAGCGAGGCCTCGTCGGTGGCGTCTGCGTTCAGGCAGAGGTAGCCGGCTTCCCTGGCCTCGGCGATCTTGGCCGCATCGCGCTCCAGAACGATGAAGTGCGATTTCGCATCGTGCAGCTCCTTCGCGAGCTGCTGGCCGATGCGGCCGAAACCGCAGATGATGGCATGGTCGGAAAGCTTTTCGATCTGGGTCTGCATGCGGTCAATTCCCAACAATTGGCGAAGCTGGAAGTGCGCGAAAACCTGCACGAGCGCGCCGGTCAGCACGATCATGCCGGTGCATCCGAAGACGATAGTGGCTTCGTCGAGCGCCCTGAGCCACGCCGTGTCGATGGGGCGGACTTCGCCGTAGCCCACCGAAAATATGGTCAGCGTGACCATGTAGGCGGCATCGTCCAGGTTCCAGCCGGCGCTCACGAAGCCGGTGGTGGCCAGCACGAAGACGATGGCAACGAAGGCAAGGGCGCGCGTCAGGTTCTGCAGCGGCGAGCCAAGCACGCCTCTGGCTGCGTTTTCGGCCTTTTCCCACTGGTCGGCCATCTGCCCCGATACCCCCGGAATGCTGCGGTTGCGAAACTGGCGGCGATATCTGCAATTGTCCAGCGCTTCGGCGTTCCGCGCCCGGATCGAAATGGGATTGTGCCGAACCCGAACTCTTGGCAGCCTGCGCGGTGCAGTGCGCGGGTACGGCGAGTCCCGGCACGCGCGGGCGTTGGGGAGAGACGCAATGAGCGAGAGCAACAAGGCAGTAGCCCTGAAATTCATAGAGGCGATGGGTTCGAACGATGCCGAAGGCGCCGCGAAGTATCTGGCGCCCGATGGCAGGGCGGTAACCAAGGGGTTCGGCAAGGCGTCCGGCACGCGGAAGGCCGACACGGTGATCGCCGCGATCGAGTCGTTCAAGGCGCTGATGCCGACCGGGCTGAGGCTGGAAGTCCAGACCGTCACTGCCGAGGGCAACCGGGTCGTGGTCGAGGCGATCGGCAACGCCGTGACCGGTGAAGGCAAGCCCTACTGCAACGAATATTGCTTCGTCGCGACGATCGAGAATGGCAGGATCAAGCAGTTCAACGAATATCTCTGCACAAAGCTTGCCGAAGACGTGCTTTGGCCGCTTGTCGAGAAAATGGGGGCGCTGAAAGCCGACGCCGTCTGATCTCCGCGCCGGATCAGGCGACTGCCAGAATCGGTTCCTCTCCCTCCAGCGTCACGCGGTGAAGCCGGCGGCCGCTCGCCTTGTCGAACGGTACCATGCGATGCATCGTGCCGGTGTTGTCCCAGATAACGAGATCGCCCATGCGCCAGTTGTGGCGGTAGGTGTAGTGCGGCTGTTCCGACCATTTCATCAGCCGTTCGATCAGCGCGTCGCTTTCCTTTTCGTCCATTCCCAGGACCTGGCAAGCCGTGCCGCCAAGCACGAGCGATTTGCGCCCCGAACGGTGCTGCCAGACAAGCGGGTGAATCTTGGGTTCCTTGGCCTGCCAGGCCTTGACCTGTTCCTCGGTCGGATTTGGGGTCTGGCGGCGGATGGGCGCCTCGACCCTGTGTTCGATCTTGAGGCCTTCCAGATAGCGCTTCTCTTCCTCGGGCAGGTCCTCGTAGGCAGCATAGGTATTGGCGAA
>JAGREL010000146.1 GCA_020446575.1 Novosphingobium sp.
GTCTTGCCCGCACCCGGCGGCGCGACAAGCACCGCGCTCGCCTGCTCGCGCAAAGCCGCAAGCAGATCGGGCAGGACCGCATGGATGGGAAGTTCGCTCACGCCTTGCCCTTAGCGCTTGGCCCCTGGCGTCTCAAAGCCCCTTCGGTTTCCCCGGATCAATCGCTGGGGGGATGCATTGCCTCGCCCGCTTGACCTGACTGGACCGGCGGGCGACTGCTCCAACAAAAGAATAATGCACGGGAGCACGCGATGCCTTCTCACCCAATCCTCTCCCCTTTCGCGCTCGGACGGCGGCAGGCGCTGACTGTCCTGGCCGGCGGAGCGGCCTCCACGGTGCTGGGAGGGCACCACTTCAATCAAGCATGGGCCGCCAGCGGCTCTGAAAGCAATGCCAGCGGGAGCAGCAACATGGCCATCGATCTTACCGGCGGACTTCCCGTCGAACGCGAGTATTTCTACGGTGAGAAGCCCGGGCCGGAAGTCCGCGATGCCGCCAATGTGTGGCTCGAGGAGGAAAACGGCGCCTTCGCGATGCGTATCGGCATCGAACACGTCGCCGAGGAATGGGACACGCCCGAATTGTGGCTCGACATCGCTTTTCCGGACGGGCGAGTGATCAGCGGCCGCGAATACGGCGCGGGCGGCTCGCCATTCGATGCCGACGGCAAGCCGACAATCAAGCGCTGCGGCCCGCTGCGCTATCATTGCATAGAGCCCTTCAAGCACTGGAAGATCACTTTCGACCCGCATGCGGTTCGCGAGCTGACCGCGCAGCAGCTCATAGACCAGGCAATCCCCGACGAACCGCCGATGCGCGAAACCGCTTTCGAGATCGATTATTATCCGGCCGTGCCGCCCCTCATCTCGGGCACGCTTACCAGTGCGTCGCGTGAAGCAATGAGCGGCGAACAGGGCACTTTCATCAGCCCGCGCTACGAACAGCTTTGCCGGGCGGAGGGATGGCTGTCGCTCGACGGCGACCGGCAGGACTTCTCGGGCCAGATCCTGCGCATCAAGCGGCAGGGCGTGCGCAAGTTCGAAGGCTTCTGGGGCCATTGCTGGATGTCCGCCCTGTTCCCGAGCGGCCGCGGTTTCGGCGTAAACACCTTCCCGCCGCGCGATGACGGCAAGCCGACTTTCAACGAAGGCTTCATCTTCGACGGCAGCGGCGCGCTGATCCCGGCGCGCGCGGTCGAGATTCCGTGGATGGAGCGGCTCTACGCCAGCGGCGAGCCGATCAAGCTGGTGCTCGAAACGGCAGACGGCCGGCGCGAGACCATCGAGGGCGAAACATTCATCAATTGCCGCTCGGTCACGAACAACACGGTGATGCCGGAAAATTGGCCGATCGTGCAGCAGGCCCATGCCCGCTACCGTTGGGACGACGAGGAAGCGACCGGGATGATCGAGCGGTCTACCTTCGCGGAGAAGATGAAGCTGTAAGGGAATGGCGGGCTGCAAACATCAGCGGCGCGCCAAATGTGTTGCTGCGTCAAGCGAGATGGAAATCCGAAGCCTGTATGAGATCTCCATTCGATAAAAATAGTAGTTCTCAGGAGAGACGGGAATGACGACAACAGAAGTTGCCGACCACTTCAATATGAATCTCACGGATCACCCCTACTGGGCGGAGAGTTCCTGGTTTCATTGGGCGATCCCTGAGAAGAGCATCAACGGTTCCTTCTACAGTCACGTCCGTCCCAATATGAATCTCATGATGGCGGGACCATATATGTGGGACCCGTCAGGAGAGTATTCGTTCAATTGTCTCTACTGGGACTGGCAGGCGATGCGCTTGCTTCCGGAGGGGCGCTATGGCGTGGACTACGACAAATACGACTACAGCACGCCGTGGGGCATGTCCGTGGAATTGCTCGAGCCTCTCAAGCGATACAAGCTGGGCTATCACCGCGAAGGCTTCGATCTGGATCTGGAGTTCGAGGCTACGGCGGAGCTGCATGCGGTGGAGCGCAAGACCACTCATGGGCTGAGCAACGCCTACAATTTCCATTTCGAGCAGCCGGGGCGGATAGTCGGCACGGTCGTCCTCGATGGCGTTCGTTACGACGTGGACACCTATACGATCCGCGACGGCTCTCACGGCCCGAGGTTCCTCGAGGTGATGACGCCCAACGGTTACACATGGTCCACGGCGGACGATAAGACCGGCTGGCATATTCTCGGCGCGGACAACGGCGATGCGCGCAACTGGGATATCGTGTCCGGGTTCGGATATCTGCTGCGGGACGGGAAAATGGCCTCGATCGTCAACGGCGTGCGCCGTGTGCTGGAACGCAATGGTCCGCGGCCAAGCTTGGTCGAGGTCACCGCGGAAGACGAACTCGGCCGGACCTTGCACGCTATCGGCCGTCCGAAGGTGGCCGCCACATTCACCCCGTTTCCAGACAGGGGTACGTTCTGGCAGCAGTTCGCCTGGGACTACGACGGCTTCGAAGGCGCTGTCGGCGAAGATCAGGAAACCCGGTCGATCCAGGATCTTCGCCGCTGGAACCGCGCCGGCCCTGAGGTGTGGAACGCGGGCTAGGGCCGCGCCCACTCGTGGCAGGCGTATAGAGTCGCCCTGACGGAGCGGCCAACCCGTCCCTGCGGGTGGAGAGCCGCCATTCACAATCACCGCCTGCCCCATGCACAAACGGCAGCTATCGGGAAGTCAATACCAGGGCGGGAACGGCGAAACCGGCAGTTTAACCAAGCCTTAGGCCCGTCGGTGCCACAAGAGGCCTGCAAAGCCGCGATTGCCGTAAACATGTCGCGAAACCGGGGCGATAAGCATGAGGTCAGTGGACAAGAGTTCTTTCAGGCCGACGCCCAATCTGCGTGCGCGCAGGCGCCGCACGCTCGTCAAGGTCGAACTCCACAATTCGCGGAACGAGCTTCAGGACATCATGGTGCAGGACGTGTCTTTCACCGGCCTGCGCGCCACGGCGCGCAATACACCTCCGCAGCCGGATGAGATGGTCACGGTACGGATGCCCGACAGCCAGGTCCTTTGGGGCCTGGTGCGCTGGGTCGATGGCAACCAGTTCGGCGTCGAGTTCGACGTCTCGTCCAGTCCGGCCAATGCTGCCGACGCCGATAGCGTCGCCGCGAACGGCTCTCAGATCGAATACAAGGGATAGACGAGCGCGACGCGGGGCTGCGGTCGCAGGATCAGAAGGCGAAGCGCACTTTCGGCTGCTGTTTCCTGCGGGCGCGCATGGCGCCGCCGATCTGGCCAGCCTTCAGCCAGCCAACCGGCATCGCCCGTCAATAGCGCCGCGCCACCGCGAATTCGGCCGCCTCGGCCATCGCCGCGCGTGCCTCACCGGCGGGGAAACAGGCGATGGCGTCTATTGCCCGCTGGGCGAAGTGGCGAGCCCGTTCACGTGTCGCTGAAACGCAGTCGTGCCGGTTGATCAGCTCCACGGCATGGGCAAGGTCTTCATCCTCGGTGCGGAAGCCGGCGATTGCATCCTGCCAGAAGCCGCGCTCTTCCTGGTCGCCGCGCGCATAGGCAAGGATCACCGGCAGGGTCATCTTGCCGTCGCGGAAATCGTCACCCTTGCCCTTGCCCATCTCGCCGGATTCGGAATCGTAGTCCATCGCATCATCGACGAGCTGGAAGGCGATGCCGAGATTGCGGCCGTAATCCTCCAGCGCGCGCTCCTCCGCTTCGCTCTTCTCGGCAACCACGGCGGCAATCCGCGTGGCTGCGGCGAACAGCGCAGCGGTCTTGGCGCCGATGATCGCAAGGTAACGTTCCTCGCTGGTCTCGATATGGCGCTGCGCGGTGAGCTGATCCACTTCGCCCTCGGCGATCACCGCCGAAGCGCGGCTGAGGATCTTGAGCACTTTCAGGCTGCCGTCCTCGACCATCAGCTCGAACGCGCGGCTGAACAGGAAATCGCCGACCAGCACGGTCGCGGGGTTGCCGTAGACGATATTGGCGGTGGCCTTGCCGCGCCGCAGGTCCGAGCCGTCGACGACGTCGTCGTGCAGCAAGGTCGCGGTGTGGATGAATTCGACGGCAGCGGCGAGCTTGTGATGACGGTCGCCCTGATAGCCGCACAGTTCGGCGCCGGCGATGGTCAGCATCGGCCGCATGCGCTTGCCCCCGCCCGAGATCAGGTGACCGGCCAGTGCCGGGATCAGCGGGATCTGGCTCTGCATCCGATCGAGGATCACGGAGTTGACGCTGTTCATGCCGGGCGCGGTCAGGGCGAGCATCGGCGTCAGCGACGGCTCGGGCCCGCGCGGGCGGATCGGGACAACTTCTGCAGACATCGCGGCGGGCCATGCGCGCGGGCGGCGCGGAAGGCAAGCCCCCTCGGCACGATTGGTCCTCCTGCGATGATTGGCAGACCCGGCGACGCATGCTAGCGGAGCGGCGATGTCTGAAACGCAATCACAAACTGCGGCCGATCCCGTGCTCGCCGGCTACCGCGCCAGCATCGACAATATCGATGCCGCGCTGATCCATATCCTGGCCGAACGCTTCCGCATCACCAAGGCGGTGGGGGCCTACAAGGCGGAGAAGAACCTGCCGCCTTCGGACCCGGCTCGGGAAGAGCGCCAGATCGCCCGGCTCAGGAAACTGGCCGGGGAAGCCAATCTCGACCCCGAGTTCTCCGAGAAGTTCCTGCGTTTCGTGATCCAGGAAGTCATTCGCCACCACGAACAGGCGATAGAAGAAAACGGCGGGTAAGCGCGCGGCCGGGGCTAGATCGCAGCCAGCCAGGCGCAGCATGCGATTACCCCTGCAATCAGCAGGATCTGCAGCGGCGCCCTGACTTTCCAGCGCGGCGCAAGCGCCATGGCAGCGACGAGGATCAGCGCCGTCGCGCACCAGAAGACCGGCATCAGCGGCGCATCGTTGCCGACCGTGAGCCTGACGAGGAATGTCACCGTCAGGGCAAGCGGCATGCCCCAGACGACCCCGTCCCAGACATTGCGGATGCGGGGGTTGTCGATGCCCCGCCGGCGGCGCTTGGCCAGCCAGATGTACACGCCGGTGGCGATGATCGCGCACAGCGCGAGGCCGAAAGCGAAATAGGCGAACTTGACGGCCAGCCCGCCGTAATTGCCGAAATGCAGATTGTAGGTCGAAGCGGCCAGCTGCTGGCCGAGCTGTCCATCCGCAAGCCCGGCCTTGCCAAGATAGCGGCCGGCGGCATCGAAATTGTAGTACTCGCCGAAGATCAGCCGGTTCGGATGCTCCGCGACGATCTGGACGTGCTGTTGCGCGGTAAGCGGCTCATGGAGCGTGACATAGTAGGGTATCGCCCGGGGAAAATCGCGCTCCATCATCTGCAGGGCCGGCACCACGTCGGGCACACCGGCATCGCCGCCGGCTATTTCGGGCTCCCCGCCGAAAACGGGCGCATAGACCGCTTCGACGTCGCCGCCATAGAATCCCGAGGCCATGCCGTAGCCGGTAAACGAAGCGAGGCCGATCAGCGCACCGGTCAACGCCACCGCAACCGAAAAGGGCAGCGTCCACACGCTCAGCCGGTTGTGCCAATCGGAAAGCGCAATCCCGCCCCGGTCTCGCGCACGCAGACGAAAGGCGTCTCGGAAAATGCGCGGGTGGGCGATCACGCCCGAGATCGCCAGCGCGACGATCATCGCGCCCAGCGCCCCGACAATGGTCATTCCAACGATCGCGGGCATGTTCAGCCGGTAATGCAGCGCCAGCAGGAAATCCGACCAGGCGATCTCCTCCGGCATGATGACGGCGCCATCGGCGTCGAGGTGGACGGCCTGATGATCGGTGGTGATCGTGGCACGCGGCAGCGCTTCTGTCGGCAGGTGAACATAGAGGTGTCGGGTGGCAGGCTTGCCCTTCTCGCTGGCCAGCACCGTCTCGACCGCGGATTGGACCGCTTCCGGCGGGATCACCGCCATCTCGGGAGCGGCCGGCTGCTCGATCCGCTGCCATTCCTCAAAGAAGACCACCAGCGTGCCGGTAAGGCAGACGAGGTAGAGAAGCGCGGATGCCAGCAAGCCGATCGCGGCATGCGCCGAAAGGGCCCGCTTGACGGCCTCCTTCGAAATCGGCCGGTTCATGTCGCGATCGCGGCAAGCAAAGCCGCGCCGCCTGCCAGAGCCGGGATCAGCAGGATCAACCCCTGGCGCCTTCTCGCTCGCGCCATCAGCAGCCACACGGCAATCACGGCCCACAGCAGCGGCATGAGCAGGAAGCCGAGCACATTGGCATCGGCCTCATGCCAGCCGGCGCGGGCGGCTAGCCCCCGGGCGGCAACCGCCAGGATCAGCGACACGGCCATCGCCAGCGGCACAGTGAGCGCAAGCGTCGCCAGCCGTCTTCCCAGCCCCAGCGGCTCGCCCTCCTCCGGTAGCAGATGCACGCGCCGATTGGTGGCATGAGCGCTCCCGCGAGGGGAGATGGCCGCCGCGTAGAGGAGGCAGAGCGCCGCGGCGGCCATCAAGGCAAGCGTACTGACGGCCAGTCCCCAGGCCCCGTGGCCGGTGGCTGCGAGCACGGATCCGAGCAGCATGAGCAACCAGCCGGCCATGTTCGCCGCAACCGAGCGCCGGGGAAGGCCCCATGCGAGGCGCAGGGCCATCACGCCCACAACGGCGCAGGCCGATCCCGCCCAGACCAGTTGCAGCGACAGGTCCATCAGAAGCGGTAAGTCACCGTTCCGAACACGTTGCGCAGTTCGCCGTTGAAACAGTCGCCCCTCGCCAGGCAGGCTGAATAGAATGTCTTGTCGAACAGGTTGGTGGCGTTGATCGAGAACAGCCACTGGTGCCAACTCAGCTCGGCAAGCGCATCGACCAGCGTATAGTGGGGCGTGCGGATTCCGTCGGGGAAATTGCTGCTGAAGGAGTAGTTCGCGCTGGAATAGCGCACGCCGCCGCCCAGCCGCAGGCTCGTGTCCGGACCGACCTCCAAGGTCTTCGTCGCCCAGATCGAGGCATTGTGCTTCGGAACGTTGCCGAGCTGCTTGCCGATCGTGAGCGGATCATCGCTCTTGGTCAGCTCCGCCTTGTTGTAGCTATAATTGGCGAGAATCTCGAAGTCGCCGGGCAGCACGCGGCGCGCTTCCAGCTCGAAACCCTTGGAAACGAGTTCGCCCGCCTGGATCTGGTCGAAGGGGTCGGGCGTGGTGTCATCGCTGATCGGGCGATTGCTTTCCTTGATGTGATAGGCGGTGAACGTGACCAGCGTCGCCTCGTCCGGATGAAACTTGATGCCGGCTTCGAACTGGCGCCCGGTCTTGGGGATGTAAGCCCGGCCCGCACTGTCCGTCCCGGAAATGGGCTCGAAGCTCTCCGTAAAGCTGAAGAAGGGGGAAACCCCTTTGGTCACCTCACCAATGATGCCGGCGCGGAACGTCGTCGCGTTTGCCTTTTCCGCCGGGCTGCCGTGAGTTTGCGTGCGAACATGATCGCGGCGTCCGCCGAGCACTATCGAAACGCGGTCCCACAGCCTGATCTGGTCCTGGAGGTAGAAGCCGAGCTGCTTCTGCGAGACGATGGTGGTGGAAATCCCGAACGTGTCCGGCAGCCCCCCGCCGTAATCGAGCAGGGAATCGTAATCGATGTCATAGATGTCGATCTGCTCGAAACCGAACCCGCCGGTCTTGGTCACCCGGTTCCAGCTGTAGTCGATGCCGGCCAGCAGCGTGTGATCGATGTTCTCGCCCGTGCCGAAATCGAAGCGCAGGTTGTTGTCGGTCGAGAAGACGTTCATCCCCGCGTAGCTGCCGTCGGCATAGAGCCCGATAATGCGCTGGTCGGCGTCGAGAAACGGATTGGTCGGCGTCGAATAGTTGTTCGGATAATGCGTCAGGTACGTCAGGTCGCTGTCTATATAGCGGGCCTTGAGGCTGACGCGGACCATGTCGCTGAACCGATGTTCGACGATCCCCGTGCCTTCGAGAAGCCGGCCGTCATAGCGGTCCCAGCCCGGTTTCCCGATGAAGGTGCTGTGAGGCAGCCGGCCGTTGGGGTTGGGATAGATCGTGCCGAACAGCGGCAGGAATTGCGAAGTCGAGCCGCCGTCGTCCTCCTGATACATGCCGATGAGGGTAACGCTCGTATCGGAGCCGGGGCTCCAGGTGACGGAGGGCGCCACCAGCACCCGGTCGTCTGGCACGAAATTGGTCTGGGTGCCCGAATCCCTCACCCGAACGGCCAGCCTGGCGGCGAGATCATCCGATACCGGACCGGTCACGTCGGCCAGCAGTTCAAGACGGCTGTGGGACCCGGCGCGAAGCGAGACCTCCCCCTCCGGTTCGAATTGCGGTGTCTTCGAGACGAGATTTATCAGCCCGCCGATCGAGCCGTTACCGAACAGGACCGAGGCCGGCCCGCGCACCACTTCCACCTGCGAGAAGTTGTAGGGATCGGAGCGGATGCTGGCATAATAGCTGTACAGGTCGCGCATGCCGTCACGGAACTGCAAGGCGTTGATCCCGCGGATGAAACCCCCGTCGACGCGACCGTCAGGCCCATAGGGATTGGCCTGCACACCCGCCACATAGCGAAGCGTATCGGAAATCGAGATCGCGCCCTGGGCAAGGTAGATGTCGTCGGTGATGACCGTGATCGGCTGCGGCGTCTCGACCAGCGGCGTATCGGTCTTGGTGCCGGCGCTTGCCTGGAGCAGGCCGGTGACAACGATTTCCGGCCGCTGGCCGGCGGCGCTGTCAGCCTCTTCGGCCATTGCCTGCACGCTGCAAAGCGCAGTGCAAGCGCAAAGAACAAATCTCACTAGTTTCATGCGACCCCCTGAAAAACGTCTGTTCGGCCCAGCCGAAGCTTTGCCCCCTCAACTGAGAGTGCGAATCACTCTCATTAGCGTTAGGGCTACTAGGCTCCGCATGGAAGGGAAGTCAATCTCCGCGCAGATTCTTCAGGAAAATCGCGCCGCTGGCCCTGCGCGTCCGCGCCGAGATGGAAACCGCGCAACCGATGGACTATCAGCAACATCAGAAGCCGAGAGGAAATCTGACAGGACCCGAGATTATGGAGCATCCAGATCTGCATCGCCCGCTCTACACCGCTGACGTGCTTGCCAACGCGCTGAACAACGGGCGCGACCTTCCGCTGCTCCATCAGCTCGAAGGACCGACGCTGACGGTTGCCGAGGTCAGGGACCAGACCAGCCAGTTCGTCCAGGCGCTGGCCAGCCTCGGCGTCGGAGCCGGCAGCCGGGTTTCCCTCATCGCTCCCAACATTCCCGAATGCCTGCACGTGACGCACGCGCTGCAGATGCTGGCGGCGCTGTACGTGCCGATGCATCCGCTCAGCGCCCTGCCCGATCACGTCCACGTCATCCGCGATGCCGAAGTCGAGATATTGATCTTCGATGCCGAACGGTTCGAGGGCCGTGCCGCCGAGATTGCCCGGGAAGTGCCCGGGCTGCGCCTGCTGGCAATCGGCGACAGTGCGCTTGGCAACGACATCTGGAAGCTTGCCGCCGGTTTCGCGCCCGCACCGCTCAAGCCTCCCGTCGTCGGGCCTCACGACGTCACCCGGCTCGGCTATTCGGGCGGCACCACCGGCAAGCCCAAGGCCATCCCCAGCGTGCAGCGTATCGGCGCGCTTACGGGCCTGTACATGCAGGCCGACTGGGAATGGCCCTCCCCTCCCCACATCCTGTCCTGCGCGCCGCTCACCCACGCCGGCGGCGCCATGTTCACGCCTGCCCTGCTGCGCGGCGGAACCTTCCTCATCCTGCCCCGCTTCGATCCCACGCAAGTGCTGGAGACGATCCAGCAACGCCGCATCAACTGCATGATGCTGGTGCCCACGATGATCTACGCCCTGCTCGATCATCCGCGGCTCGACGAATACGACCTTTCCAGCCTCGAGACCGTCTTCTATGGCGCGTCTGCAATGTCACCCGCGCGGCTCAAGGAAGCGATCGAGCGGATCGGCCCGGTCTTCGCCCAGTTCTACGGCCAGGCCGAAGCACCGATGGTGCTGACCTATTTCCGCAAGGCCGATCACGACGTGAATGACATGCGGCGGCTCGCCAGCTGCGGCCGGCCGGCACCATGGGTCAGGCTGGAGCTGCACGACGCCGACGGCAATCCGGTGCCCGACGGCGAGCCGGGCGAGATCTGCGTCCAGGGCCCTCTCGTGATGGACGGCTACCGCGATCCGGAACTGACGGCCGAAGCCTTCAAGGGCGGCTGGCTGCATACGGGCGACGTCGCCGTGCGCGACCCCGACGGCTTCCTGCGTATCGTCGACCGGACCAAGGACATGATCGTCTCCGGCGGATTCAATATCTATCCGCGCGACATCGAGAACATCATTGCGGAGAACCCGGCCGTGGCGGAAGTCGCGGTGATCGGTGTAGCCCACGAGAAATGGGGCGAAGCGGTCAAGGCGATCGTCGTCCTCAAGCCGGGGGCAAACGCCACCGAAGACGATATCGCCGCGCCGGTCGCCGCGGCAAAGGGTTCGTACCAAGCCCCGAAGTCTGTGGAATTCGTCGAATCCATCCCGCAAACCCCGGTCGGCAAGCCGGACAAGAAGGCGCTGCGCGCACGTTATGCCGAAAAAGCCACAGCTTAGACCAAACGACCGAACAGACGACAGGAAGCACGGAGACAGCCAGCCACCGCCGGCAGCGCAAGGGCCTGCGGCATTCGGCTATCGGGACTGGACCATTTCCCAGCGGTTTGGGCCGACATCGGCCTTCGCCTGGTCCGGGTATCGGGTGAAGGCGGAATGTGCCGTCCCGGCCGAACAATGGCCGGCCTGGTGGAACGCGGCACTGCGGGTGCTGACCCGAATGCAGGCATCCCACGCTCCTCTTGGCGGCTGGCTGGAACAGTTGCGCGCAAGCGATCCGGAACGGGAAGACTTCGAGCCGCTCGCGGCGGGCTGGCGGGGACTGGCCGACATGCTGGGCGTCCCCGACTATCCGATGCAGGCCCGGATCCGGACCGATGGCGCCAGCGCCTGGTTCACCGCCTCTCCCTATGGGGACCTGCTGGAACTGGGCGTAAGGCTGACACGCGCCTGGCTCAACTGGACGCTGGCGGCGCGGCAACTCGGCCAGTTGCCCGTCAAGGCCGAGCAATTCCGCTCCTGGTGCGGCGTTTTCGACAGTTTGGCGCAGGCCATCCCCGACAGCGAGGTCATGCAGCTGCACCACCGCCTGTGGGGCAAGGGCGTCACCTGGCAATGGCTGGGCGAAAACCGGACCCGGATCGGCGAAGGCATCAGGCAGGTGACCGTCGAGGGCGCGCCTGATATCCCGCAGATCGACGACCCGGAATCCTTGCACATACCGATCTACACCGTCACCGGCAGCGTCGGAAAAACCACAACGGTGCGGCTGCTCCATCAACTGCTGCAGTCGACGGGCAAATGCCTCGCGCTTACGGCTTCAGACGGTGCGTGGATCGGCACGGACCAGATCACGAAAGGCGATGCGATCGGCGGCGCGGGGGCACACGCGCTATTGCAGGATCCCCAGATCGAGGCCGCCCTGTTCGAACAGGGTCGCGGCGGTTTTCTCAAGCAGGGAATGCCCTACGCGCACAGCGACGTGGGAGTGATGCTCAACATCCAGGCGGTGCATCTCCATGTCGACGGCATCGAAACGCTGGAAGACATGGCCGACCTCAAAGCGCTTGGCCTGCTGCCTGCCAGGGTGGCGGTGCTGAACCGGGAGGACACGCAATGCCGCCGCATCGGCGATCAGCGCGCTCCGGACAGCTGCGTGTGGTTCAGCGTAAACGCAGGGTCCCAAGATTTGCGGGCGCTCAGCGAACAGTTTCTCGGCGCCGCGGGAATCCAGCGCGGTGAAATGGGAGAGCCGCAATCGCTCGTGATCTGGCGTGACGGCCGGCCGGAACGGCACCTGAGCCTGGACGGTGTGGCGCCTTATCACGGACTGCTCGGTGAAAAGACGCTGGAAGAACTGCTCGCCGCCGTCGCGGCTGCCTGGTTCGGCCCCCTGCCGATCGAAGACTGGGATGCCAGGCTGCCTGCCCTGCGGCTCGACAGTGAAAACCACCTGTTTCGCACGAGCATCCACAGGCAGGGCGACGTCATCTTCGTGCTGGACAAGGCTGCGGAGGATTCGTCGCTATCCGTCCTGCAAGACGCGATCGAGGAAATTGCGCGGAGGGAAGGCATCGGACGGCGCATCGTCGCAATGTGCCGCGCGGCCGGAGAACACCCCGATCGTCACTACGAGTCCGCCCGGTCGCTGTTCCGCTTCATGGACGAGTTCGTCTGCTTCGACCGCCCGGACACCTATACAACCAACTGGGCCTTGCCGATTTACGAACCCGGATCGATCCCGTTGCTGCTGCGCGACGAATTGCAGCGCCTCAATGCCGAGGCCGGAACAAACAAGCCCGTCACGGTGTTGCCGGACTGGGCGGCAACCGAAGAGTTTTTGCGCAAACGCATTGCCGAACTCGGCGGCAAGACACTCGTGCTGATCAATCAGCCCTCGACCGGCGTCTACGGGTTGAACGAAAGCATCGTCGATTTCGTGGCCGGACAATCGGCCGCCGATGAGCGTTAAAGCCTGTTCGGCTACGTCTGCGCGCGAGGCAGCTTCAGCCTCACCAGCAGCCCGCCAAGGTCCTCGCTTTCGCCGAGTTCCACCGTACCGCCATAGATCTCCACGACATCGCGCACGATCGCGAGGCCAAGGCCGGTTCCCGGCTTTCCGGTATCCAGCCGGGCGCCACGGTCGAAAATCCGGGTCCGCGCTTCCTCGGGAATGCCGGCGCCGTCATCCTCAATCCAGATTTCGCAGCATTCGGGATCGCTGCCCTGATCGATGCTGACGAAGACGCTGCCGCCGCCATATTTTGCGGCGTTCTCCATGAGGTTACCGAAAATCTCGTCAAGGTCCTGCCGCTCGATCGCGACGGTCGCCTCGCGGTTGCCGTCGCGATCGAACCGGGTCGTCTCGTGAAGCCGGGTCACGGCGCGGATCACCGCCTCGACGCTTTGCCAGACATTGGTCCGCGCATGGCCGACCGCGCGCCTCCCCACTGCGCGCGCGCGCGCCAGATGGTGATCGACCTGGCGCCGCATGATCGCCGCTTCGCGGATCACCGTATCGGAGAGGTCCGGCGCCTTGGCGGTAGCCGCATTCATCACCACGGTGAGCGGAGTCTTGAGCGCATGCGCAAGGTTGCCGGCATGGGTACGCGCTTCCTCGGCCTGCCTTTGGGTATGGACAAGCAGCGCGTTGAGTTCCTCGACCAGCGGCTGCACTTCAAGCGGCAGCGGTTCGGTTACGCGGTTGGCACCGGTGGTTCGCATCTTCTGGATCGCGCGACGAACGTGGCGCAGCGGATAGAGGCCGTACCAGGTCTGCATGCCCGCCATCAGGAAAAGCCCCAGGCCGAGGATCACGAAGCTGTAGACCAGGATCGAACGGATGTTGCTGATCTGCCGGTCCATTTCCTGGCGGCTGGCGGCGACCGTGAACCACCACTTCGTCTCGCTGCCCGGCAGGATGATCGATCGCTCCATGACCCGCAGCGGCTCGCCCGGAAACTGTTCGCTGTCGTAGACCAGCGGCTGGGTGGCAAAGCGCTTGCTGCGCACCTCCAGGCTGCGGTCCCACAGCGAACGCGAGGGGAAGTCCTCATGGCCCTCGCCGCGAATCTGCCAGTAAAGTCCGCTGTTGGGCTCCAGGAAACGCTGGTCGCCGAGCGGACGGTTGAAATAGACTTCTCCGTCCGGGCCGATTTCGGCCGAACCGACCATGGCGGTCAGCATGTAGCCGAGCTG
>JAGREL010000147.1 GCA_020446575.1 Novosphingobium sp.
TCGCCAACGGCAACATCATGGCCGGGCCCCTTCCGGTCGTCTGCGCCGACATTGCGCTCGGCAAGGCGGACACGGTCGCCATGGTCTTTTGCGTCGCTTCGCGCTCTATCGGCCGCCAGTTCGGCGGCAGCGACGAATTCAGCGGCGAAGGCGTTCCCACTTCGTATTACTACTACCATCCCTGGGGCTGGAGCTCGCAGGCGGCGCACTGGGCAATGATCTTCAGCCACTATCAGGCGACTTACGGCGTCACTGAAGAGGATCTCGGCTCGGTTGCCATGCAATTGCGGCGCAATGCCGCGACCAATCCGAACGCGGTGATGCAAAAGCCCATGTCCCTCGAAGATTATATGGCGTCGCGCTACATCGTACGGCCGCTGCATTTGTTCGATATCTGCCTCGTCAACGACGGCGCGGTCTGCCTGATCGTATCCCGCGCCGACAAGGCAAGGGACATGCCGCACAAGCCCGTCGAAGTGGCAGGGTGGGGCGAATCCTCAATCAAGCACAGCAAGCTGCACACAATGGTGCGGGAACGGCTTCGCCCGCAATTCCAGGAGGCGGGAAAGCAAGCGCTGGAAATGGCGGAGGTGTCGCTTTCCGACATCCAGCATTTCGAAGGCTACGATGCCTCCACCATGCATCTCATCAACCACATCGAAGGCCACGGCTTCGTCGAGCCGGGAGAAGGCCTGGAATTCTGCAAGGCGGGCGAGATGGCGGTCGGCGGCAAGCTCCCGACGAACACCTGGGGCGGCAACGTCTCCGGCTCCTATATGCAGGGCTGGGCCCATATCGCCGAAGTCGTGCGCCAGCTTCGCCACGAGGCAGGCGAACGGCAGATCAGGGACATCGAAGTCTCGATGTCGTCGCTGGCCCAGACCGACCAGGTCCATCCGCTGGTCTTCGTGAGGGGAGATTAGACATGGCCGAAAGAAGACCGGACCGCTGGCTTGGGCCAGGTCACCACCAGGAGTTCTGGGACTGGTGCGCCAAGGGGGAACTGCGCCTGCAGCGCTGCGCCAGCTGCGGCGGAATTTCCTGGCCGGTAGTCAACACTTGCGAATTCTGCGGCAGTGACACGCTTGCCTGGGAGGCGATGTCGGGGCGCGGCACGATCACGAGCTGGTGCACTTTCGAGCGGGACTATTACCGGGGCATGCTGCCGATCCCGTGGGACACGATCCTGGTGGAGCTTGAGGAGGGGCCGTTGTTCCTCAGCAACCCCAAGGGTTTCAGCTGGAAGGACATCACGGTCGGTATGCCGGTCAAACTGGCGTTCATCGAATGCGAGGATTCGGGCGGGACCTACCAGCTGCCCGTATTCGAGAAAGCCTGACGCCCATTCCTCCTCTGCAGGGGGAGGGGGACCGCCACGGCGTAGCCGTGGGGGTGGAGAGGGGCGGATCCCTCCTGACGCGACCTGTCGCGGTTCAGCCAAGTCGTAGGTGCCCCTCCACCATCCCCGCATTCGCGAGGATGGTCCCCCTCCCCATGCTGGGGAGGAATGCGCGCGCCATTCCCCGCTCCTTCACCGTCGCGAGAGGAAGCACAAGCAACCCAAAGGGAACCGCCTTTTCTCCTCACGGGGCAGAGGACACCTCAGCATCATCGGCAGGAGCCGCATCGGAACTGCGCGCCGTCTCCTGCCCCGCCAGCTCGGCATCGATGGCATCCGCCTTTCCGCGGACCGCCTTGTCCGCCTGCTCGTAGCGCTCGTCGAAGCTTGGCTCCTGGCTACAGCCGAGGAACGCAAGGCACAGGATCACGCCGTACCATCGCATCAGTAATCCTTCTTGATCCGCAGGTTGACGCTGTTGGTGCCCGACCCGCCCGCCTGGCTCAGGATCGAAAGCGTCTTGGACAGGCTGATTTCCAACTGGGTCGCAGTGAAGCCGCGCGTGTCGGTGATGAGTTCGACGTAGATGTCGTTGGTAATGTACTGACCCGCCGCCAAAGCGGTTCCCCGGCCGGCCGCCTCGTCCGGTCCGAGGATGCGCAACCGGTCGATACCCGCCGCCGAGCGCAGCTTGCCCAGCGGATTCAGTCCGCCGCCCGAGCCGCGCAGCGAGTTGAGCGATGCGGCGAGCTGTACCGCCTGGAGCGCCGAAAGATTGGCGATCGAGCTGCCGAACAGAATGCGTGACAGGATCTCGTCCTGTGGCAGGCCCGGCACGCTGGAGAAAGTGATCTGCGGCGAAGTTGAACGGCCGGTCACGTTCACGTTGACAGTGATGTCCTCCACATCCTCGCTCGCCACCATGCGGATCGTAGGATCGATCACGCGTCCGCCATTGAACAGGATCCGCCCTTCGGTCAGTTCGAATGACCGCCCGGCGAAGCCCAGCGTGCCCCTGATCAGGCTGACCTGACCGGCGAGCTGGGGCTCTGCGCTGGTGCCGGTGACGGTGAAGTCGGCCTTCCACTCCGATTCCAGCCCCATTCCGGATACGTAGAGCTGGTCGGGAACGACCAGATCGACATTGAGCCGCACGAGATCGAACAGGCTGGAAATCGGCTCGGCCGGTTCGTTGCCGGTGACCCGTTCGCGGCCGCGCGGCGGCTTGAAGCGCACTCCGGTAAGCGCCGGCACCTGTGCCGAACCTTCGCGCACGACCTTGTAGCGCGTTTCCGGCAGGCGAAGCTTGCCGGAAAGCAGCGCGGTCTCGCCAGCCGTCTTCGTCAGCTGCAGGTTGCCGGTTGCGCGAGCCGAAAGCGCATCGCTGCGCGCGAGCCGTGCATTCTGAAGCTCGGCTGCGATATCCATCGGATAGCCGTCGCTGGCCGACAGGCTCATGAAGCCTTGCGCCTTGAGTGTCCCGTCGCCGGCTGTCGCGGTGAGCCGCTCGATCTCCAGCCGACTGCCGCTGAAACGACCGGCAATCGCCAGTTTCGTCAGCCTCGTGCCGGTTGTCTGGTTTTCATAGGTAAGACCGTCGCCCCTCACGATCCCTGACAGGCAGGGATCGTCCACACGGCAGGAAAAATCCGCCGCAAGTCCGATTGTACCTGACATACGCTGGTCGGGCTGCCCTGCGAAGGAAAACAGCGTATCGGCCGGCCCGCTGTAGCGGATGCCGCCGCCCAGCGGCGCTTCGAACAGGCGCGTCGTCCACGGCCCGGCTCCGGGCCCAAGCGGCCGGAGCGAAGCGATCATACGGCCGATCACGCTGCCGCGCCGGCGGAACACCGCCCTCGCCTCGCCACCGTCGGCGAGCAGCTTGCCGACGAAATTCACATCGACCGGCTGGCTGACGGTAGCCGCGCTGGTGCGCGTGAAATTGTCGATGCGGAGCCGCGCGTCGGCACGAGGAAAGGCGTCGGGACTTGCCTGAGCGAAATCGAGGCTGCCGTTCGCCGTGCCGCCGACACCGATCCCCGTGACAAAGGCGTTGACCAGGCTGAGATCGACAGAATCCAGCCGGCTCTGAATCTTGACACTGTCGCCGTACATGCCGGCCAGACGTATATTGCCATTACCAAGGACGATTTTGGTCGGCAGCAGTTCGTAGCCCTCATCACCGGGGATGATGCGCGCCGGATTTGCCGTGCGGAATCGGACCCCGCGCACCCGACCGTCCAGCATCGCCCGCCACAGCTTCGGCTGCAGATCGGCGTTCACGGCAAGCCGGAAAGGCGCACCGCTGGTACCCTCTACCAGCGCCTTGGCGTGCCCCCTGCCGTCGCGATAATCGAGCGTGATCCGCGCCGCGGTCAGGTCGAAGCCGCGCAGTCTGGTGTGGGCGAGCTGTGCATCGGCAACCACATGGGGCTGGTCGTAGAGCACCGCTTTCGCGTCAATGATCGCAGATCCGATCGTCAGGCCGGCAGGGCCGGAGAACGACGTGTTATTGGCGCGCAAATTCGCGACAACCTGCTGGTAGCGCCCTTCGGCATCGAGGCGGACTATTCCGCCGAGTCCGTTCCCTGACGCCGTCAATTCTCCGGCAAATGGTCCCGCGCGGGTCTGGGTAAGCGAACCCGCGAACTTGATTCCGGACAGGTCGGCGCTGTTGATGCGCAGCGTGGTCGCCCCACGCGTGCCCAGCGTAACATCGGCCTTGAGCGGACCGTAATCGGTGTCTCCGGTGAGATCGAGGCGATAGCCCTCCTTCGCGCCGGTGATCCTGGCCTCAAGCCCGGCAAGGCCAATGCCGAGGCCGGGCCGTTCCGCCGTGATCCGTGCCTGCGGATCGGAGATCGTCCCGGCGACGCGCACGGCGATCGGGCCATACTGCCGCGAAACAGCGTCGGCATTGAGCGCGATCCTGCCGTCGGGCGAGTAGCTGCCCTTGCCGCCGGCTATGCTCACCGCCGGCGCTTCGAGCCGCAGATTGGCGAAGCGGACCACGCCATCCGATCCGTATCGGACATCCGCGGACGCGACGGCATTGCCGCCGAGGAAATTCGCAACGCTGTCATTGAGAAGGCGCGTGCTGCGCGCGCGCACCTTGCCTGCCAGGGCGAACCCGTTGCGCTCGCTCTTCAGGTCGACATCGGTCTCGATATTGAAGATGCCGACGCTTTCGATGCGGTAGTTGTTGAGACGACCGTCGATGGCACCGGAATAAAAGCCGGTGGAGGTATCCGCGAGCAATATCACCTTGGCATCGATCCGCTCCGAATGCAGGCGCATGTTGTCGGACAGAACCCGCGTCCCATCGATCGCCACGTCACCGTCAAGCCGGACATTGACAAGCCGGCCTCCGGCAACCGAATCCAGGCCAGTGATGCGCGCTGCCCGAGCTTCGACGGGAATGAGAATCTTGTCGGCATCCACTCGCGCCGCGCCCGAGGCAGAGAAGCGCTCGAGCGCCATGTCGTTCATCACCAGACGGGCCGCGCCAATCGCATACTGCGCTTTCGGCTCGGCAAATGCGCCATCGAGAGTAAGCGTCGCCTGCACGCCGGTGCCGCGCAGGTTCTCGGCAAGCGTCGACGGCCTCAGAAGCGCGAAATCGAGTTTCAACTCTTCAAAACTGTTGTCGGAAAGATCGACCAGCCCATCGGTCGCAAGCCGGAAGGCAGCGCTCGACACGCTGCCCGACATGGTCGCGCGGCGCTCTTCGAAACTGGCGGCGAGATCGAAATTCGCGGTCGGGCCGAACAGGTCCCCGCTTTCGCCGCCGAACAGACGGGAGAGCTGCGCCGGGCCCTTGACCGCAAACGTGCCGTCCCTGCCGGTCAGTGCAAAGCGCGCCAGTTGCTTGCCACCGAGATCGGCTTCAAGGCGCCCGTCCCATTTGCTCCAGTCACCGCTTCCCTTGACGCGAGCCACAAGCGCCTGATCGAGCCCGGCTATCGCCGCGAGCATTCCGTCTGCCGGCGCATCAAGGTCAAGATCGAGCGCCAGCCGGTTCGCTTCGGGCACGGCATCGAGCGCCAGCTTGATCCTGTCGCCCTTGCCCTGCCCCGGCAGCGTCCGGCCGTTGAGGTTCACCTGGGCGCGCCCATCCTCGATATGCGCATTGCCGGAGAGCGTCGCGACGCGGCGTTCGCCCGTTACCGGCTTTTCGGCAATGAAGCGATCGATCCGCAGCGTGCCGACATCGATATCGAGGTCAGGCAGCAGCGGCTCGTCGCTCGGCGGCGTCTCGCGGAACTCCGGCAGCCGCCGCATCGTCATCCGTTCGGCTGTCAGCTCGCGGATATCGACATGGCCGCTGAGATAGGCGAACGGCCGCCAGTCGAGATGCACCTCGGGCGAGAAGAGGAATTCTCCGCGCGGATCCTTCACCGAAAAGTCGTGTATGACCATCTGATTGAAGAGCGAACCTTCGATCCTGCCGACACCGAAGCGCATCCCGTTCTCGAATTCGAGATTCTGGATCTGGTCGGCCACCAGCCGCCGTCCGGGGCCCGTGTCGAGCAGGAAGATGGCGGCGGTGACGATGACGATAATCGCCAGCAAGGCCGCCGCGCCTGCCCGCACGAGGCGACGCACCCAGCTCTGGCGGGGCGTTGTCCGCTCCTCCAGCGCCTCTTCTTCCGGCACGATGTCTTCGGGATCGGCCATCAGAATGCCTGCCCTATCGAGACATAGACGTTGATACGGCTTTCGCCGGGGCGGCGGTCGACCGGTGTCGCGACGTCAACCCGGATCGGCCCGAAATTCGTGTAGAAACGGCCGCCGATACCGGCGCCGAAACGCAGATCGGAGAACTGGGGCATCGTGTCGGCATAGGACTGCCCGACATCGACGAAGCCGACCACGCCGAAATTGCCGAAGCGGTAGCGCAGCTCGGCGGAGGCCTCGTTGAGGCTGCGGCCACCGATCGGATCGCCGTTGGGGTCCTGCGGCCCCAGCTTCTGGTAGCCAAAACCTCGCACCGAGCCGCCGCCGCCGGAATACAGCCGCCGCGAGGGCGCGATTTCGGCCCGGCCCGCACCCTGGATCGAGCCCAGCCGAATCCGCCCCGCCGCCACAAAGCTGTCGCTCACGGACATATAGCCCGATGCGTCGATGCGCGTGCGCACATAGGCGTTGAAACCGCCGTTGATCGCGCCTTCCGGCTCGACCAGCAGCGTGGCGCGGTAGCCTTTCGTCGGATCGAGCAGGCTGTCGGTGCGATCGAACCCGAGCTGACCGTTGAGCCCGGCTACGTAATAGGTCCTGCGGTTGCGTTCGCCCTTGGCGAAATCGTAGTCCTTTTCGGCCGTCGCCAGCGCCATGACGCCATAGGCATAGGTGATGCGCTTCTGCCAGATCGGCGTGGAGTCCCGGCTGATGCGCGCGGCGAGCCGGCCGGTGTAGGCGCTGTAGGCATCGAAAGTGCTGTGCAGGGCCTCGGCAGCGATTTCGAAGGTCCGGTCGCGCTTTCCGGCGTTGGCGCGGCGGAACGTCACGCCCGCCCCCTGCTCGCTGGTGCCGGCGATGCCATGAACGATCAGCGCGCCTTCGGGCGGGAACATGTTGCGGTGAGTCCAGCTGCCTTCGAGCCGGAAGCCCTCGCCAGTGCCATAGCCGGCACTGCCGGCGATAGTGCGCGGCGGGCCGGCATCCTGCCTGACCATGATTGTCGCATATTCGGTTCCGTCGCCTGCGTCCTCGCCGCTGCGCTTGGGTTCAACCGCCACTGTCGACAACAGGCTGGTGGCGATGAGCGCCTTGCGAAGATCGTCGACCTTGCGGCTGTCATAGAGCTCGCCGCGCTCGAAGCGGGCAAGCACGCCGACATGTTCCGCATCGAAGGCAAGATCGCCCTCTGTCTCGAAACCGCCGAAGCGCGAGCGCGGGCCGATTTCGATGGGAAGCGTATAGATGCCTTCGCCGGTTTCCCGGTCGAGCAGAAGGTCGCGTTGACCGACCTCCGCGAAGGGATAACCTTCCTGCGGCAGAGCCACCGCGACTTGCGCTTCCGCGCCTTGAACCCGCTCCGCTATGATCGGTTCACCCACCTGCAGCGCAAGCTTGCTTCGGATCAGATCGGGAGGAACGGTCGGCTCCGCGTCGATCGCGATTTCGGCAAGGCTGAAACGCTTGCCCGGCACCACATCCAGCACGGCCGTCAATCGCTGACCGTTGTCGGCATCGGCGCGATCGATCCGCGTCGTGACCGTGGAGTCGAACCAGCCCTCGGAAGCGAGGATCGTCCGCATCAGCTCGCCGTCTTCCTCCAACCGCGCCGAGATCATCGCCATGTTGGCGGCCTTGCCGTCGCCATCGTGCAGCGCCGAGAGGTCGTCGAACATGTCGCGCATGTTGGTGCCCGTCTGCCTGTCTGCATCGCGAAGCCCCTCGATCCGGATCTTGTAGGCAACTTCCACTGTCTCCCGATCAGTGGCATCCTCGGCGAATTCTACGGCTTCGACCTTGAAGTCCTCGATCGGCGGCAGCGGCCGTGTCAGCTCCGGATCGCTGACCGGTGCGTCGCCGATTTCCTCGACCGCGTCCTCATCGCCAAGCGCTGTTTCGCCCAGAGGCGGGGCCTGCCCCTCGGTCGGCTTCGCATCCGCCTCTTCCGCCGCAAGCCGCCGTTCGAATTCCTCGATCGATTCGAGGGGGTGGTCAAGTTCCGGATCGTCCTCGACCTCGAGCGAGGGGACCGCTTCTTCGAACTCTTGTTCCGGGATGATAGGCTCGACCTCGGGAAGCTGCGCTTCGGGAGGCGGAGGCGGAATGTCGAGACCAGGCTCGCCGGTTTCGTCCAGAGCTTGTGCAGCTTCGACATCGGTCTCCTGAGCATGGGCCGGAAACACGGGCAACACATGTGCAAGCAGAATAGGGCCAGCAAGCCTTGCAATGCCTGAGGAACCAAAACCGATACCAACCATTTGAAACGGCATAGCCACCTATCGATCCCTAGTCACTCGCCCAGGCATGCGTCTTCCGCGACGGTCCGAAATGAAAGCAAGTTCAACGGAAAAAGGTTCCCACAAATCCGACAATTACCCAGTTGCGGACCCTACAGCCGCCGAAGCTGAACGGCGCGCCGGCGAAACCGCCGATTCGCCCTGGCGCCTTCCCGCATCGGCATGGTGGCAGGTGCTCAAGCGGGTCTGGCTGATGACGGGATTTCATGAACTCGGCCTGCTTGCCGGCGGCGTTGCCTTCTTCTCGTTTCTGGCGATCACGCCGCTGCTCGCCGCTACGGTGATGATCTACGGGCTGGTGACCGACGTACAGACGGTCAGCGAACAGATGGATCTTGTCGTCAGTCTGGTGCCGCCGGATGCGGTGGGTCTGATCGAAGGCCAGTTGCTGCGATTTGTTGCCACCAATCCGGGTGTGAAGGGAGTGGCCGTCATCACGTCGCTGCTGTTTGCGATCTACGGCGGCATGCGAGCCGCGAGCGGCATGATCAGCGCGCTCAACATCATCAACCAGGAGCGTGAAACCCGCGGCATCATTGCCCTTTCGCTGCGAGCTACCTGGCTCACGCTGGCCGCGATCCTGATCGCGCTGACGGGATTGCTGAGCGGCGGCGTGTTCGCGTGGCTGCAGATGCAGACCAAGATCATTCTCGGTCCTTCGACCGGCTTCCTCATCAAGCTGCTGACGTGGAGTACCGCGATCACCCTGGGCAGCCTCGGCTTTGCCCTGATCATGCGCTACGGTCCCGACCGGCGGCCTGCCAAATGGCGCTGGCTCACACCCGGCTCCGTCGTCGCCACGCTGCTCTGGATCGCCGTGTCGTTCGGCTTTTCGCTCTACGTAGCCTACATCAGCAATTTCAATGCGACCTACGGATCACTCTCTGCGATCGTGGTCTTCCTGATGTGGCTGTTCCTCTCGGCCTATGCTGTCCTGCTGGGCGCACTGCTCAATGCGGAGATCGAACGCCAGACCGCTGTGGACACGACGGTAGGCGACAGTCGCCCGCCGGGACACAGGGGCGCGGTACTGGCAGACATTGTCGGCGGCCCCTTGCCCACATGGCAATCGCTCGAAAAACGAAGGCTTCGCCATGCCGAGCGGACCCGCGGCCGGGCCGATGACGCGACGCATCGATAGGGTCTTTCAATTAGTCTTGCCATGTCATGGTCTAGCCTCAAGGATGGCGCCTCGCCGGTCCAAGGGAGAGAAGTTCATGGCGCACATCAAACCTGTTTTCAGGCCGACCGACTATCCCGCAGAGCCCGATGAACAGACCGGGCAAGACCTTGCCGAGCTGTTCGACACGCTTTTCCCCGGTGTCGCCGAGCCTGAGATAGACAGGTCGCATACCGGAATGGCGATCGCTGCTCACAGTCCGAAATTCGCGCTGAACCTCTCGAAGCTTACCGGCTGCGTCGTGCTGGAACTGCCTTGGTGCGAAAAACGCGACCTTCTGGAGCTGGCAATTCAGACGGTTAACCTGCACTTCAAATGCGATTTCTCGTTCGAAACCCGTCTGCCTTATGCCGAGTCGACCGGCATCGGCATGGAACGGCTCGCCGCCTTGCCCATGTGGCGGACAAGCAACCTGTTCGACGACGAGCAACGGCTTGTGATCGAATATGCCAACGCCGTCGTGACCGGCGATGTGCCCGACGAATTATCGTCGCGTGCAGTTGCGCGTTTCGGCCAGCGAGGCGCCGTCGAGATGAGCGCGGTAATCGGTACTTTCTCGCTCTGGGCCATGCTGATCAATTCAGCCCGGCCAGAGTGAGTGGACGCTTCTAGCTGCGCCGTTCGATCGCCAGCGGCGAACGGTCCCGGTCAAGCCTGATCGTCAGATCGGCCCGGCCCGGCATTTCCGCGAGGATGTAACGCGTCAGCCGCTCGTAGTGCTGGATGAAGCGGGCAACGCCGGCCGCGTCCATCACGCCCGATGCGTCCGGTCCGGAAGCCTCGCGTAGTTGCTCCTCCTGCTGCATGCGCCAGTCGAACACCACTTCGAAGCCGGGCGCCGCGAGCAGCGCCAGCTTGTCTATCCGGGCAAACAGCCGTTGATAGCCGCCGGCCAGGGCCTCGTTGGCGTATCGCCGCCACGCTCCATCGGCGTCTTCCAGCGCTTCCAGCGCATTGATCGGCTCGTGCAGCGCGTCAGCGTTCTGGGGCCGCGCGCCGACGCACCAACCCTCGAACACGACAACGCGGCATCCGGCAGGGGCGACGGGCCATGCGGACGGGGGTGCGCGGTCATCGTCCGCCTTGTCGAACCGCGGCAGCGGAACGGGCTCGCCCCTCGCCAGACCCGACAGGACTTCGAGCCCGAGCGCAACGTCATGCGTTCCGGGAACGCCCCGCGTGCGCAGCAGGGGGTGTATCTCACGGCCCAGGCGCTCACGCTCGGCCTTTGTCAGATAGAGATCGTCCAGCGAAAGCGCGGCGGCAGGAATGGCTCGCTCCGTGCACTGCTGCAAGACAGCATGCGCCACAGTGGACTTGCCGCTGCCCTGCGCACCGCAAATGCCGAGAACGGTCAATCCGCCGCGTTTCTTGAGGCCTGAATCCACGAGATCGAAAACAGCCGACAGGATTCGCGGATCGGGCTGCGGAGGCAACGCCGCGCTCACAAGGCAAACGTCGCCGCCTGGCCGTGCCTCGCCCCCTGGGCATCGACCAGATTCCAGACAATCGCCCCTTCGATCCGGAACCGCCTGCCGGTCGCCGTTATCCGGATACCCGAATAGTCATCGATGAAGCCGTCGCGCGTCACCCGGTCGAGCAGCGCCTGGCGTTCCTCACGCAAGGGCGCTTCGGCGGAATGGCGCGAAGGCATGCCGAGGAAATGCGCGAGGTCGCTTTCGAATACCTCGAGTGCATAGCTGTTACCGAAAAAGAAGAGAGGATCGGCTTCCGTCCCATGCGCCAGGATCGCGCGCGGCGCGTTCCACAGAGCCGACACGACATCCGCGCCTTGCGCGACCAGGGGCCTGCCCACAAGCCGCTCGAAACTGGAGGCGATCAGCTCGATCCGGGCCGATGTTTTCCTTGCAAGGTATTGGCTGGGAACAGGTTCAGTCACTGGAAGTCATGCCACGGGAGTTGCGTTCATCCGTTCAAGCAACCCTGCCCCCGGCTGCACGAACTCCAGAAAATGGCCCAGTTCCGGTGCTTCCACGAAACACGCTCGGACAAAGCCGGGGATGTCGCTGCGGCTCCGCACCGTCCAGCCGCCACGATCCAGCTGGTCTTCCAGCACGTCCCAGGCATCGTCGTCGGGCACGAGATAACCGAAATGGTGAAGCTTCAGGACGAACTCGCCGTCCGGAGCCGCCCAATCGGTATAAAGGTCCATGCCCGGTCCGGACCCCTGGCAGATCTCATACATCATCCCGCCGATCCACACGGAGCGGACGCAGATGGTGCTGCCGTTCTCCTGCGCGTTGTCGTTGGTCCGGAACTCGGAAACGCCAAAGCGGTCGCGGAACACTTCCACTGCGCGATCCACGTCGTTGGTGACATAGGCGATGTGATAGTGATCGTTATGGAGCAGGCCCTTGCCCGGATCATAGATCGGCACGGGGCGGCAAAGTCCGTCGCTCATCACTGACTCTCGCAAACGATTGGCGCTTCGCACTGGCCTAGCCGAGAAGGCCTTCGGCCGGAAGTGCGGCGGAACGATAATGCGGTCAATCAGCGGCTGGACGGCGCACTAATAAAGTGACAAAATCGCAAGACAAAGAAAAACGAGGAGAGGAAGCATGACGGGAACGGAAACTTTCGCGCGAGCCCTTCGGCGTGGCCGCAAGATCAATCTGACAGGCATTTTATGTACCGCATCGGCGTTGACCCTGGGATGGGGTGCACCGGCCCTGGCACAGGAGACCCGGCCACAGGCGAGCGCACTCGATAGCGACATCATTGTCACCGCGCGCAAGCGGCAGGAATCGATTCTCAAGGTTCCGGTAATCGTCACCGCTGTTTCCAGCGAGAAGCTGGAAAATGTGGCGATAACCAACGTTACCGAACTGCCGAAACTGGTTCCCGGACTCGTTATCGCCGGCAACCTGCTTTCGATCGGCCCGCAGGTCACGATCCGCGGCGTCGGCACCTCATCCTACGATCCTGGCGTCGACCAGTCGGTGTCGCTCAATATCGATGGCTTGTCGCTCGGACACGGCCTCGCCTTCGGCAGCGCCATGTTCGATGTCGGCCAGGTCGAAGTGCTGAAAGGCCCGCAGGCCCTGTTCTATGGCAAGAGCAGCCCCGGCGGCGTCATCTCCTTGCGCACCGCCGATCCGACCGACGAATACGAGATTATCGCACGCGCCGGATACGAGTTTGAAGCCCGTGAAGCGCGCGGCGAACTGATTGCGTCCGGACCGGTTTCCGACACGCTCGGAGCCCGGCTTGCCACGATGTATTCGGCAGGAGACGGCTATTTCCGTAACGTTGCCGACGGCATCGAGAGCACGGGTGCGGTGGACCCCAAATACCGCCGCGAACCCCGTCCGCGCAATTTCGTGATCCGCGGGACATTGTTGTGGAAGCCAACTTCCGATTTCTCCGCGCGCGCGAAATTCACGCATGCTTGGGACCACCAGGTGGATTCGGAAGTTTCCCAGCTGGCGCATTGCCCTGACGGACCCGGTCAGGCGTTCGGTCTTGGCAGCGGCGCTCCCGGTTCGCCGATACCGGCCGCTCCCAACTTCCTGACGCCGGTCGACCCGATTCCGTTCATCGGCGGTGACGACTGCAAGTTCGACAGAGAGCTGCGCATTCCGTACCTGAACCCCGATTTCTTCCCCGGAGTCTACAACAACGGCATTCCCTATCTGGAAAACAAGCAGAATTACGGCACGCTGGAGCTGAATTACGATTTGACGCCCGCGCTGACGCTCACTTCCACCACGGCATATTACAAGCTGGTTTCGAGCAGCAGCGTCAATCCAACACATACGACGAACGCTGCACCGACTTTCGGCGTGACCAACAACTTCCGCCGGCGCGAGATCACCCAGGAGCTGCGACTGAACAGCGACTACTCAGGTCCGCTGAATTTCACCCTGGGCGCCTTCTACGAAGACGGGAAGATGTATGACCGCGTGAGATTCATCCGCAATCTCGCCTATGGCTTCCTCAGCCCCGCGATCGTCGGGGCCGATATCCTCAACGACCACCGCGCAACGACGGTCGACATCAAGACATACTCGCTGTTCGGACAGCTGCGCTACAAGGTCACGGAGCAACTCGAACTGGCCGCCGGCGTCCGCTGGACCGACGAAACCCGCAAGGAGAGCGTGTTCGACTTCCAGAACAATCTCGATCTGACACCAACGCTGCCACGCCCGAAGGTCCATGCGAGCAACTTCTCGCCCGAAGCGACGATAACCTACACGCCTACGGACGATCTCACGGTCTTCGCGTCATACAAGAAGGGCTACAAGTCCGGTTCGTTCAAGCTGGCCGTGCCTGCCAAGGCAGGCGAAAACAACGCCTTCGACGACGAAAGGGTGCAGGGTTACGAAGTCGGCGTGAAATCGCGCCTGCTCGATCGCAGCCTGCTGATGAACGTCGCCTTCTACGACTACTACTACAAGGGCCTGCAGGTCGGCGGCATCGAGCCGGCCGAAGGCGGCGTGCCGGTTATCCGCACCGTCAACGCCGGCAAGGCGCGGACCTACGGCATCGACTTCGACGTCGCCTATCATCCTCCCGCCTTCGAAGGCTTCAGCCTCAACGCCTCGGTCAACTGGAACAAGGCCCGTTACACGGAACTGAACAATCTTGGCTGCTACGCCAACCAGACCGTGGCCATGGGCTGCAACCAGTTCCTCAACCCGCTGACGGGGCGCTACACGGCGCAGGAACTTTCAGGCACACCGATGGTGCGGGCCCCCGAATGGGCAGCGAACTTCGGTTTCAGCTACGAGGGTCCGATCGGATCCGGCCTCAAGTTCCAGATCACCAACAACAATCAGGTCTCGTCCAAATATGTGTCGTTTCCTGCGGCCGGCCGGCCGAACAACGACAACTACCAGGGTTCCTTCGTGAAGATCGATGCCGGCATCGCTCTCAAGTCAGAAGACGACAGCTGGGAAGTCGCGCTGATCGGCAAGAACCTCAACGACAAGCTGACCGCGTCGAACTGTTCGGCGACCAACTTCGCCGGCGGCATCGTTCTGGGCGGAGACAATCTGGGCGGGACGACGCCCGGATCCGCGGGCTTTGCCGAAGTAGGCTGCTTCGCCGACGGCCCCGGCCGTTCGGTGTGGGTCCGTCTCACCCTGCGGCCCCTCAAGTAAGGCCTCATGCAGCGGGGGCGAGCCGGGCCGGCTCCGCCCCCCGCCGCTTCACGATGACTGTCCCGGGAGAAGCAAGTTGACGGTCGCAACCGACACACAACTTTCGATCGAACAGATGCTGCCGCCGGACGATCCGTCCGCCTGGTCCGACAACGACATGGAAGCGGTGCTGTCGTTCAGCCACCGTGACTACCAGCCGCTGCAAGTCCAGGCCCTGCGGCACCGCTTCGAACAGCTCAAGGACTCGGTGAAAGCGCTGCAGAAGCTGGCAAAGCGGCAAGGCGTATCCAACGTCGACAGCATTGCCGATGCCCTGCCCCTGTTCTTCGATCACCGGGTCTACAAGAGCTATCCGCTCGCGATCATCGAGCAGCGCGACCTCGCCAAGCTCAACGCCTGGCTCGACAGGCTCACCACGCATGATCTGTCGAAGATGAGCCTTGAAGGCCTGACGACAATCGACGGCTGGCTGGGCCGGCTGGACGAATTCGGCATGCTGGTCGGACATTCGACCGGCACCACCGGCAAGCTCAGCTTCATTCCGCGCTCGCGCAGCGAACTCCCCGCATGGGAACGCGCATACAACTGGGCGCAACACGCCACCACCTGCGTCGACCCGACGAAGGAGTTCATCCCGACCTTCTTCCCCGGCTATCGGGGCGGGCACCACATGATGCTCAAGATGCTGGGCCTGTTCGGCATCCCCGCGGCCGGTGGTCCCGAGCACTACCACACGCTCTACCAGGGCTACATCTCGTCCGACCTGTCCTCGCTTGCGGGCCGGATGCAGTCGGCCGAGGACCGCGGCGAACTCGCCCGGCTCGGCCTCGATCCCGCCCTGCTCGAAGCGCGCGAGGCACTGATCGAGCAGGGCCGTCGCCGCGAGCAGGACATGGACGCCTGGTTCACCAAGCTGATCGAGGAATATCGCGGCAAACGCGTCAAGATCGGCGGCACCGCCGGCGATCTCATCCGAACCGCGCGGACCGGCATCGCCAAGGGGCTGAAGCCCTCCTTCGCGTCCGACAGCTTCATTTCGACCGGCGGCGGCCTCAAGGGGCTGAAGGATCCGCCCGACGACTGGGAAGCCTTCGTGATCGACTATTTCGGCGTCGAGCGCGTCGCCGCGATCTACGGCATGTCGGAAGTGATGGGCATCGCACCGAAATGTTCGCACGGCCATTATCACCTTCCGCCCTGGACACTCACCGTGCTGCTGGATGCCGACAACAACGAGCTGCCGCGTGAAGGCAGCCAGACCGGGCGTTTTGCCGCTTTCGACATCCTCGCCGAATCCTACTGGGGCGGCTTCATCTCGGGCGACCGCGTGACGGTCCACTGGGAGGAAGACTGCCCCTGCGGCTGGAAGGGGCCACGCGTCGGACCGGAAATCTCCCGCTTCTCGGAACTCGAAGGCGGCGACGACAAGATTTCCTGTTCGGGCTCAGTGCAGGCCTATAACGAATTCATGGAATACGTCTCGCAGATCTGAACAAGTGGAAACGGGTGCGCTTCATAGACAACTCGTCACCCTGAACTTGTTTCAGGGTCCATTTCTCCGCCCGCACCGCCGGCGCCCAGAGGCACGATGGATGCTGAAACGAGTTCAGCATGA
>JAGREL010000148.1 GCA_020446575.1 Novosphingobium sp.
CCGAAGCCGATGCCGGGATCGAGCACGATCTTTTCGCGCGCCACGCCTGCCGCCAGCGCCGCATCGCGCCGCGCCTTCAGCCAGTCGAAAACGTCGAGTACAACGTCTCGGTAGCCAGCGCTCGAATGCAGATCGTCTCCTTCACCGGGCGCATGCATCAGCACTACCGGTACATCCGCGCGCGCCGCAAGTTCCAGACTGCGCGGATCATACCGCAAGGCCGATACGTCGTTGACGATGTGAGCGCCCGCAGCCAGTGCGGCCTCCATCACCGCGGGCCGGCGCGTATCCACGCTGATGGCCGCGCCCATAGCCGCAAGGCGCTCGACTGCCGGGATCACGCGCTTGATTTCGTCGCCTTCCCACACTGCCGCCGCGCCCGGACGTGTAGATTCGCCTCCCACATCGATGATGGCGGCGCCGGCTTCCAGCATCGCGGCCGAATGCGCGTTGGCGACTTCCGGATCGTCGAGGAACTGGCCACCGTCGGAGAAGCTGTCGGGCGTGACGTTGAGAATGCCCACAACCTGCGGCTGGTCGAGCCGGATGGTGCGCTCACCGCAAGAGATCGGGACGTGCGATCGCTGCAGCGCCTCCCACTGCGCCTCTCCCTCCGCCAACAGCGGCTCCGGCAGGCGTGAAAGGGCACCCGCCATTTCCGCCGCGCCCAATCGTTCCCGGGACACGATTGCACCGTCACGCCGGACAATCAGGGCGAAGCGGCTGGCATAGGTCATGCCGCCGGCAAGGCGCACCGCATCGCCTCCCTCGCTCTGTGGACTTTCGGCGAGAGCGATCGGGCGGATGTAAAGGGATTCGGTCACCGGGCGAACCTATCGTTGAACCATTGCGGACGCGGCGAAATCCGGTTCGATTGCGCTTGGGGCTGTGGATTGCCGCGTCGCTTTGCTTCTCGCAACGACGAAGCGATCAAACAATCATCAAGGCTCCGTTGCCAGCAAGTATAGCTGGCGCACCGTGTCGATCGGTTTCAATTCGCCTTCGTGCTCCATGTGCCAGAACATCCAGCCGTTGCAGGATGGGGCGCCCTGAAGCATCGCCCCGAGCCTATGAATCGAGCCGTTCTCCTTGCCTGATGCAAGCGATCCATCGGCCCGCACCGTTGCCTTCAGGCGACGCTTCTTGTCGGTCAGCTTGCTTCCCGGAGCGATCCAGCCGGTTTCTACCAGTGTGCCGAAAGCGACCTTGGGTGCGGCCTTGCCGCTTTGCATCGTGGTCAGCGCGCTTTCATCAAGCGGCAAAGCCATTTCGATGCGTTCCAAGGCAATTTCCCGGTATATCTTCTCCCGCTCGCAGCCGATCCACTCCCGGCCCAGCCGCTTGGCAACCGCCCCGGTCGTGCCCGTGCCGAAGAACGGGTCGAGCACGACGTCGCCCTTGTTGGTCGTCGCCAGCATCACCCGGTAAAGTAGCGACTCGGGCTTCTGCGTCGGATGCGCCTTGGCGCCGCCCTTTTTGATCCGTTCCTGCCCGCCACAGATCGGCAGGACCCAGTCCGAACGCATCTGCAACTCATCGTTGAGAGTCTTCATCGCGCGATAGTTGAACGTGTACCTGGCCTTTTCGCCCATTGCCGCCCAGATCAGCGTCTCATGGGCATTGGTGAATCGCGTGCCTCTGAAATTGGGCATCGGGTTCGCCTTGCGCCAGACGATGTCGTTGAGAATCCAGAAGCCCAGATCCTGCATCATCGCGCCGACACGGAATATGTTGTGATAGCTGCCGATCACCCAAAGCGAGCCGTTCGGCTTCAACACCCGGCGCGCTTCGGCCAGCCAGGCACGGGTGAAGGCATCGTACGTCGAGAAACTGTCGAACTTGTCCCAGTCGTTGGTCACAGCATCGACATGGCTGCCGTCAGGCCGGTTCAGATCACCACCGAGCTGAAGGTTGTAGGGCGGATCGGCAAAGACCATGTCGACCGAAGCCGAAGGCAGCGCCTTCATCGCCTCGATGCAATCTCCCGCAAGGATTTTTCCCAAGGGGAGTGCAACTTCCTTTTCCGTCTTTTCCGTGCGCGCACGCGCCCGCGCTTTCGCCAATGCCTGCGCCATGTTGTATCGCCAAACCCCTCTGCTTGAGCCCTAGGGTGAGTCCTCTCGGAGTCCCCGTCAAGCGCCAACTCACGGGGAAACCTCGCAAAACATGGTTAATATCGCGTCAACGCGCTGGGAACGAAACGAGTCTGCCACAGCATCTGGTGGGCCTCCTACTCAGGGAGACTCGATATATTGTAGTGTGGCCAAACGGACTCCGCCCGCAAAAAATTTCAGGCGGGGGCAAGGCCGGGGTCGATCCCCGTCATTTCCACCGAGACATCCCACAGCCGCCCGGCCATTTCCCGATCCTGGGCCGCCTGGGTTCGCACGGCCTGGGCCGATGGCCCCTTCATTCCACCCATGCTTTGCGGCCCGTAATAGCCTCCCGGCTCGGTGGAGGGATCCACCGCCGCTTGTAGCGCGGGCCATGCGCCTTGATCGGCATTGTTAAGCAAAAGGCCGAACAGCGGCGTGAAAACACGGAACGGGCCGGCATAACGCATCAATTCGGTGGCCGCGACGCCTGGATGGCAACCGATCGCCGTCACGGCTGCGCCCGACGCCCGCAACCGGCGGTCGAGTTCGAAAAAGTGGAGCATGTTGGCCAACTTGCTGTCCGAATAACGCTGCGCGCGGCTGTAACTGCGCTCGGCATTGAGGTCGTCCCACTCGATGTTGCCGCGCTGGTGCGCCAGGCTGCTGGTAACGACCACCCGCGAACCGGCGGTTTCGCCAAGCTTGGGCAACAACAGCGCAGTCAGCGCAAAAGGCCCCAAATGATTGACGCCAAACTGGAGTTCGAAGCCCTGCTTCGTGCGCGAGAGTGGCGGAAACATCACTCCAGCATTGTTGAGAAGCACATCGATGCGCGGTTCAGCGGCCGCGATCTCGGCCGCTGTTCGCACGCTTGCAAGGTCGGCGAGATCCAGCGGCAGGTAAGCGACATCGGCGCCGGGAGTTTGGCCGCGAATCAACGACATCGCTTCCTCGGCCTTGGCCTTGTCGCGACAGCCGAGCAGAACACGCGCTCCTCGCGCTGCCAGCACCTTTGCCGCACCAAGACCGATCCCGGTATTGGCTCCGGTCACGACGAAACACTTGCCCGACTGATCGGTAACGTCCTTGTCGGTAAACCCTTTCATAACGGCATCTCCAGCTGGGCTACGGGCGCAAAGCTGCGGCGATGATGCTGCGTCGGGCCATGGATTCGCAGGGCTTCGAGATGTTCGGGAGTGCCATAACCGGCATTGCGTTCCCAGCCGTACTGCGGGTGGTGGACAGCAAGCGAGCGCATCATCCGGTCACGATGTTCCTTGGCAATTATCGAAGCCGCGGAAATGCAGGGCTCCAACCCGTCGCCACCGACGATCGCACGGCCATTCCAGCACCAATCATCGCAACGACCGGCAGGCGTATGGTTGCCATCAACCAGAACCTCGCTCGGCTTCGCACCCGACGCGCGGCACAGTGTCGCGACCGCCCGGGTCATCGCCAGCATGGTTGCGCCGAAGATGTTGAGGCGATCGATGTCCATAACGTCGACCACGCCTACCGACCACCGGCAGCTGGCCTTGATAGCCGCCTCCAGCACCGCGCGCTGCCTGGCCGGAAGCTTCTTGGAATCGTCCAGCCCTTCGGGCGCCGCTTCCCCCAAAACCACCGCTGCCGCCACGACAGGACCAGCGAGTGGCCCGCGCCCGGCCTCATCCACGCCGACAATGAATGGAAACAACGCACGGGTGGAGCTTTTGCCGCTTTCGTGCATTGATAGAGGCATGGCCAGTCGTCCGCTCCTTGGCATCTTATCGCCTCTGGTGATTCTGCTCGCAAGCTGCGGGGCCGCTCCCGTCGGGGATAACCCGACCGAGGCCAATACCCGTCAACGATCGCCGTTTCAGACAACCGAGATCGCACGCTTCGATGAACCCTGGGCGATGGCCTTCGATCCGGGTACGGGCGTGCTCTTCGTCACCGAAAAGAAGGGCCGGATCAGGTTCCTCGAGCCAAGCGGCAAGATGGGCTTCGTCGAAGGCGTTCCGCGAGTCGACTATGGCGGCCAAGGCGGACTTGGCGACTTCGTTTTCGCGCCGGCGGAGCCGAGTCCGACGCTGGATCGTCGCACCGTCTATCTGAGCTGGGTCGAAGCAGGGCGCGGGGACAAGCGAGGTGCGGCGGTGGGGCGAGCCGAACTGATCTGCAACGACCATTCAAGCTGCACCTTGCGAAATCTCAAGGTGATCTGGCGACAAGAACCGAAAACCACCGGTCACGGACACTATTCGCACCGCATCGCCTTTTCCCCGGATGGGCGATATCTCTTCATTGCCTCGGGGGACCGGCAGAAGCAGGAACCGGCGCAGGACCTGTCGAACAATCTGGGCACGATCGTGCGGCTCTTGCCGGATGGCATGCCGGCTCCCGGCAATCCCTTTTCCAGGCTTGGAGGGGTTTCCCGCCAGATCTGGAGCTACGGCCATCGCAACATTCTCGGACTCGCATTCGACGATCAAGACCGGCTGTGGGATGTCGAACATGGCCCGCGCGGAGGCGACGAGTTCAATCTGGTCAAGGAAGGCGCGAATTACGGATGGCCGGTTGTCTCCAACGGCAAGCATTACAGCGGCACGGCTATCCCGCATCATTCGACCCGCCCCGAATTCACCGCTCCGGCGACCAGCTGGGCCCCGGTGATCGCGCCGGGAAATATGATCTTCTATCGGGGTGACCTGTTCCCGGAATGGAAAGGCCAGGCCTTGATTGCGGCCCTGCAACCCGGAGCGATCGTGCGCGTCGCGATCGATGGCGATAAGGCACGCGAGGTCGCGCGCTATCCCATGCAGCGCAGCATCCGTGCGCTCGCCGAGCACCGGGACGGTTCGATCTGGATACTCGAAGACGGACGGAACACCAGTTCCAGCCGCTTGCTCAAACTCACGCCCCGCACGCAACCGAATTGAATCGACAAAGGCGCCCCCGGTGCCTATCGGCGCGCCGCTATGACTGGCGACGTCAAGATTATTCCCCTGGACACGGTCGATCCTGCGCTGATCGAGCAGCTCCTTGACCGTGCCTTCGAGCCGGAACGCCACAAGCGCACCGCCTACAAGGTGCGCAAAGGAATGGAGTGGCTGCCTGCACTCAGCTTCGCCGCGCTCGATGAGAACGACATGCTCGTCGGCACCATCCAGTGCTGGCCGGTTGCGCTGACCGCACCCGATGGCCGCGCGCACCCGATGATCATGGTCGGCCCGGTCGCTGTCCTTCCCGAAGAGCAAATGCGCGGCTACGGCCAGGCGCTGATGGCGACGACGCTTGCATCGCTCAGTGCCGATGCACCGCTGCCGCTGGTGATGATCGGCGATGCCGAATATTACGGCCGCTTCTGGGATTTCACCAATGAGTATACGTCGGGCTGGTCGCTCCCCGGCCCGTGGGAGCCGCACCGGCTGCTGGTGCGCTGCGACAACCCGGCCGTGCTTCCGCGCGAAGGGAAGCTGGGGCCTTGGCGGAGGTGACCTGATCTGGCATCGGAGAGGGGGACCGACCGAATGCCTTACGAGCCCCCGCCAGACCTTGCCGCGCTATCGCTGGCCGAAGTCGCCGATCTCGTCGCGGCGCGCAGACTGCCGCCGGTCGATCAGTGGCAGCCGCAGAGTGAAAGCGACAGCCTTATGCGCATCGCCGCCGACGGCCGCTGGTTCCATGACGGCAGCGAGATCAGGCGGCCCGGGATGGTCCGCGCCTTTGCTTCGCTGCTGACGCGCGATGCGAAGGGGCAGCACTGGCTCGTCACGCCCTTCGAAAAGCAATCGATCGAAGTTGAAGACGCGGCGTTCATCGCTGTCGACGTGAAACGGGACGCCGATACGCTTGTCTTCCGGCTGAACACCGACGAGCTGGTGATAGCCGGACCCGAACATCCGATCATTGCGCGCGGAGACCCCGATACCCCGGCTCTCTACATCGATGTTCGTCACGGCGCCGAAGCCCGGCTCAATCGCAGCACTTACGGCCAACTGGTAGACATTGCCCTCGACGGCGGCGAACTTTCGGTCAGCAGCGGCGGCGTAACCTTCCCGCTGGTGCCGGCATGAGCGAGCTGTTCGAACGGGTCAGCCAATTGTTCCGCGAAGGCCACGCCTCGGCTCCGCCATCGCTTTGGCGCGATCCCCGCCTGCTGGGTGACGAAACCTTCGTGCCCGCTTCCGTGCTAATTGCGATGACCGAACGTGACGACCCCGGCTTTCTGTTGCTGCACCGCCCGTCGCACATGCGAGCCCATCCCGGCCAGATCGCCTTTCCCGGAGGCCGGCAGGATCCCGGTGAAGATGCCGTGCAGGCGGCACTGCGCGAAGCCAATGAAGAGCTCGGCATCGACAAGGACGACGTGCGCGTCGTCGGTACAAGCGACCTCTATCATTCCGGTTCGGGCTATGAGATCACGCCCGTGCTCGGTATCGTTCCGCCTGAAATCGAGATTCACCCGAACCCCGCCGAAGTGGCGCAATGGTTCGAAGCGCCGGTCGATTTCGTGCTCGATCCGGCAAACCAGGTTCAAAAATGGGTTGAATACGAAGGCATTATGCATCCCTTCATCGAAATCCAGTGGCAGGAGCATTGCATCTGGGGAGTGACCGCCGCGATCATCTCCAACCTCACCAGACGGCTGAACTGGCATGGCTGAACACTTGCCTGACACCGCCTGGATCCACCGCGCCGACCTGACGGCGCTGGTCGCAGCACTCGGCAGCAACAATGCGCGCTATGTGGGAGGCGCAGTCCGCGACACGCTGCTCGGTATCGAAGTGAAGGACGTCGACATCGCAACGCCGCTGCGTCCCGACGAGGTCATCGCCAGCCTCGATGCGGCAGGTATCCGCAACGTGCCGACCGGCATCGATCATGGAACCGTGACAGCCGTTCTGGATGAAGGTCCGGTCGAAATCACCACCTTGCGTCATGACGTCAGCACCGATGGCCGTCGCGCGACCGTCGCATTCGCCAGCGAATGGCGCGAGGATGCAGCGCGGCGCGATTTTACGATCAATGCGCTTTACACCGATCCCACTACACTTGAAATCTTCGACTATTTCGGTGGCCTGGAGGATCTGGACGCCCGACGGGTGCGATTCATCGGCAATGCCCGGCAGCGCATCCGTGAAGATCATCTGCGCATTCTGCGCTATTTCCGGTTTCAGGCGAGGTTCGGCTCGCAACCGGCTGACGAGGATTCCGAAAATGCCTGCGCGGAACTGGCCGCAACGCTGAAAGGCCTCTCGCGCGAGCGCGTCGGCATGGAAATGATGAACCTGCTCGGCCTTGCCGATCCAGCGCCGACGCTGGCGCGGATGGCACAGCTCGGCGTACTCGCAGTGATCCTGCCCGAAGCGGACCCGACGCCGCTGACTGCACTGGTGGCGCAAGAACAACGTCAGGCTGTCGGACCCGACGCGATCCGCCGCCTTGCAGCGATGCTCCCGGCCGACCCGGCTCTTGCCGAACAGGTTGCTTCGCGTTTTCGCCTGTCCGGCGTGCAGAAAAAACGTTTGACGGTCGCGGCCGGACGCAATGGGGAGCGAGGCGACCCCAGAGCCCTCGCCTATTTCCTCGGCATCGATCAGGCGATCGACCGGCTGCTGCTGCAGAACGCCGATATTGCTGCTCTCATAGACTGGGAAATCCCCGAATTTCCGTTGAAAGGCGGCGAAATCGTCGCTCGCGGGATCAGTGCCGGCCCGGAAGTGGCCCGCATCCTCCAGAGCGTCGAAAGCCGCTGGGTTGCCGAGGGCTTCCCGGACCGCGACCGCGTCGCCCAACTGCTCAGCGAGGAACTTGCCCGGTGATTTCGGTCAGCCGGCGGCAAGCAGACCGTGCTACAAGGCTGCCATGAGCTTTCGCGAACTCTTCGATTACCTATCCACCCAACCGCTGCTTACATTGGCGGTCGTGGCAATCTTCATCACGACCATGGGCGGGATGGTAAAGCGTTCGGTCCCGTCGCTGGGCCGACTCATGCAGGGCGCCGGTCATCTCGGACTTGTCGCCGCGCTGCTGCTGACGATCGTCCAGGTGGCTCGCTTCACCACGGGCAATGAGCTGGCGATGCCGCAACTCGGAATGCCGGCGCAACAAGTAGAGGGGCTCGAAACCCGGATTCCAATGAGCGGCAACGGCCATTTCTGGCTACAGGCGAGCGTCAACGGCGAGCCCCGCCATTTTCTCATCGATACCGGCGCAACGCTTACGGCCATTTCCGAGGAAACCGCGATCGCCGCCAGGGTGCCCCAGAAATCGGTGCGCCAGGTCATGAACATGCGCACAGCGAACGGCACGATCCGCGCCGAACTGGTGACTATCGAGGAGTTGCGCTTCGGGAATATCGTCGCGCGAGACCTCGATGCGGTGATAGCCCCGGGGCTGGACGACACCAACGTGATCGGAATGAACCTGCTCTCCCGCCTTGCCAGCTGGCGAGTCGAAGGCCAAACGCTGATATTGGTGCCCCGCCCCGCGCAACGCGCGCAGCCGGAAAGCTAGAATCTGTTATCTTTGGGAAATCCGGTCGGCGGCAACCGGCCAGCGGCGCCGCGCGCCACTTTCCACAGCTTCATATCCGGCTCGGTGCGCACCCTTCCGCTTTCGCCGCCCATTTTCCAGCTGAGCCCCTCTTCCAGCACAAAGGTTGTCGCATCCGACAGTCCACCGTCGCGGTAGCGTTGCAGGGTAACACCCTGTCCCTTGGCCAGCACCGGCAGTTCCTCGATACTGAAAATGACCAGTTTCCGGTTCTCGCCAACCACAGCGACATGGTCGTGGCCTTCCGGGATGTCCCTCGCCACGGCGAGCTTTATGCCCGGCTTCACGCTCATCACCGCCCTGCCCTTGCGGGTTTCGGCAAGCAACTCTTCGGCTTCCGCAACGAAACCCTTGCCGGCGCTCGACGCCAGCATCAGTTTCATTTCCGGTTTGCAGGCAATCAATGCCACGATCTGCGCATCGGCATCGATATCGACCATGGTGCGGACCGGCTCGCCGAAACCGCGCGCTGACGGCAGCTTGTCGGCGCCGAGCGTGTAGAATCGTCCATTGTCGCAAGCGAGCAGCAGCTTGTCGGTCGTCTGGGCATGGATGGCGAAAGCCGGTCCGTCGCCTTCCTTGAACTTGAAATCACCATCCAGTGCGACATGGCCCCTGGCGCCCCTGATCCAGCCGCGCTGCGAAAGGATCACCGTCACCGGCTCCTTCTCGATCATGGCGTCCATGCTGAATTCCACAGCAGGTACCGCCTCGGCTATGGTCGTGCGACGCCGTCCGAGTTCGGTGTCTTCCGCATATTCCTTGCGCAAGGCGTTAAGATCGCGCTTCAAACGGGTCCGCTGACGCGCCGGGCTGGCAAGCAGCTTCTCGAGCTCATCCTGCTCGGCAAGGAGATCGTCCCGTTCCTGGCGCAGCTCCATTTCCTCGAGCTTGCGCAAGCT
>JAGREL010000002.1 GCA_020446575.1 Novosphingobium sp.
GCGCCTTCGAGAAGCTGCAGAAGGCGATGATGCGCATCGCCGGCGAAAAGCGGTTGCTGCCGACGGGATAAACCCGTCCCGGCCATGGATAGGCGACTCCAGAGCAACCAAACGATCAGGGCGGCAATCTTGCCGCCCTTTTCGTATCACTGCCGCAGGCGGCAGAAATCGTCTTCCAGCGCCATGTCGAGGATATCGCGGTAGAGTGCGGCGCTGGGGCTGCCCGGCTCGACCAGCCCGAAATCCGGATCGGCGATCTGCTCCTGCGGCACCAGCGCGATCGGACAAGCCACCGGCACCAACTGCGAGCCCGCACCTACCTGCAGCGTGGTGAGGAGACCGAACATGCGCCGCTCGCGCGTAGCACGGCCGAGCACGATCAGGCGATACTGGCCGGACTCGCTGGTGACGAGATAGGTGTGGCCGGAAAGGTTGGGCATGGAAACAAAGCCGGCCTGGGCAAAGGCGCTGTCCTGCCGTTCCGCCTCTGAAAAGCGCAGATGGCTCGCTTCCTCGTCCCAGGTGATCGCCGTGCGATAGGCGTAGATCGCACCATCCTCGCCGAAACTGGGCCGCAAGGTGAGATAATCGCCCTCGATCCAGCGCACCGCCGGACGGCTGTATGATCCCATGCTTTCCGGCGCGAAACCGGCCGGCGCGCTTTGGTCCTCGCCTTTCGAGGGGCGCAGCGAGCAGCCCAGCGCATCCTCGATCCGAACGATCGTCGCCAAGGTGAATGGCCGGCTGCCCGACAGGGCCTTTTCCAGCGTGGACAGGCTGATCCGCGCCATGTCGGCCAGCGCCTGGCGCGAAATGCGTCGCCGGGCGATTTCCTCACGCAGCCGTTCGGCCACGTCATCGCGATCGAATTCCCGCGTTTCGGCCGACCCGGTCATGAATGTCCCCCCGCTGCGATACCGGACATATCCGCACATACCGGCACGCCTCGTCAAGCACGAAGGCACAAGTACGGATTCCGGCGCGATCGCGGACGAAACTGGCGGATGATGGCCGTGGCCGGACATTGGAGGCGCGGCCTAGCGGGAAAGCTCCAATCCAAGGAGAAGTCCCATGGCTGCCTTATCCCTTTCCCGGCCCCGGCTGGCGGCAACGGCCGCCGCCCTGTTCGGCCTGATCCTGTCCGGTCTGCTCGCCGTGAGCCTGAGCGCGCAGGAAGCGCCCTCGCCCGATCTGCGCGATCCGGCGGACGGCGGCATGCTGATGTTGCGGGGCAAGGGCGTCGCGCAACAGATGCCGGCCGTGCGGCTCGGCACCGACATCAAGGCGAAGATCTCCGGCACCGTCGCCCGCGTTACGGTGACGCAGGCCTTCCGCAACACCAGCGACAAGTGGATGGAAGCGACTTACCTCTATCCCCTGCCGGACAAGGGCGCGGTCGACAGCCTGAAGATGGTGGTCGGCCAGCGCATCTTCATCGGCAAGATCAGAAAGCGCGAGGAAGCCCGCGCGATCTACGAAAAGGCGGTGAAGGAAGGCCGCAAGGCCGGGCTGGTCGAACAGGCACGGCCCAACATGTTCCGCAACAACGTCGCCAATGTCGGTCCGGGCGAGACGGTGCTGATCGCCATCGAGTTCCAGGCCCCGGTGCAACAGCAGGGCGAGGATTACGCGCTGCGCCTGCCGCTGGTGGTCGGCCCTCGCTATGTGCCGCCCGCCAGCCTCGTCAACGATGAAGGCCAGATCAGGTCGGCAGGGCTTGCCGATGCCCGGCAGGTGGCGGCACCGCTCGCCGATCCCGCCCTCGGCCGCGATCTCAACCCGGTTTCGATCACTGTCGACCTGGCCCCCGGCTTCAAGCCGGCGGGCATCACCAGCCCCTACCACAAGATCGCCGTGTCGAAAGGCAAAGGCGTGGCGCGGGTCGTGACGCTGGCGGATGGCGAGGTTCCGGCCGATCGCGATTTCGAACTGCGCTGGCGTTCGGCGGACAAGGAACCGGCGGTCGGCCTGTTCCGCCAGACCCATGACGGGCTGGACTATGTGATGGCGACGATCACACCGCCTGCCGCGTCGAACTCGCTTCCGGTCCCGCCGCGCGAGATGATCTTCGTGATCGACAACAGCGGCTCGATGGGCGGCGAATCGATCGAAGCGGCCAAGGCGAGCCTGCTCTACGCGCTCGCCACGCTGCGGCCCGAGGACCGTTTCAACATCATCCGCTTCGATGACACGATGACCCAGCTGTTCGATCAGCCGGTCACCGCCACCGCAGAGGAACTGGCCATCGCCCGCCGCTTCACCCAGCGGCTGGAAGCGGAGGGCGGAACCGAGATGCTCCCGGCCCTGCGCGCCGCGCTCACCGACGGTAACGCCGGCGATCGGGAGAGCGTGCGGCAGGTGATCTTCCTCACCGATGGCTCGCTGTCCAACGAGGACGAGATGATGGAAGAGATCGTCCGCAACCGCGGCCGCAGCCGGGTGTTCATGGTCGGCATCGGCTCGGCCCCGAACAACTACCTGATGAGCCGGATGGCCGAGGCCGGGCGCGGCACCTTCAGCAACATCGGCATGGGCGGCGAGGTGGCGACGAAGATGCGCGCCCTGCTCGACCGCTTGTCAGCACCGGTGGCAAAGGGACTGGCGGTCACGGTCGACGGCGCGACGATCGAATTCACTCCGCGCGACCTGCCCGACCTCTACGCCGGAGAGCCGCTGGTGCTGATCGGCCGGGCCGAGCATGTCGGAGGCACCCTGACCGTCGGCGGCACGCTCGCCGGCAAGCCTTGGAGCCGCAGTGTCGACCTGTCCGACGCAGTGGAGAGCGACGCGGTGGCGAAGCTCTGGGCACGCCGCAAGGTCGACGATGTCGAAGCGCAGCGCTGGTCCAACGAGCTGGACGATGAAGAGGCAGCGACGGCAATCGCCAAGGTCGGCCTCGATTTCGGGCTCGTCACCAGCGAGACAAGCCTCATCGCCGAGGACGAGACGCCCAGCCGTCCGGAAGGTGCGCGCCTGACTCGTGAAGAGCTGCCGCTGCTGCTCCCCCACGGCTGGGACTTCGACACGCTGTTCGGCCTCAACGGCGCAGCCGCAGACGATGGCACCGACTCGCTGGAAGCCGATCAGGCCGAGGCGCTGGAGCTGCCGCAAACCGCGACGCTGTTCGCCGGGAAGCTGCAGGAAGGGCTGGTGATGCTGCTGATCGGGCTTGGCGGTCTGGCAGTGCTGATCCGCCGGCGAAGGAAGGAAGCGTGAGCCTCCTTTCCCTCCGGCAGGCGGGAGGAGGGTTCAGCCCCCGCACCCTCCCCCGCCTCGCGTTCCTCGCGCTGGCCCTGGCCGGGGCCATCCAGGCAGCCAGCGCTGCCTGGACCCCGGTCAAGGCCGTGGCGGCGCAAGTCCTGCTGGAACGGGCTTTCGAGCAGAGTGTTATCGATGGCCAGCCTGTCCGTCCCTGGCCCTGGGCCGACATGGCACCGCTGGCGCGCATTTCGGTGGAGCGGCTGGGCGAGAGTTCCATCGTCCTGTCCGGCGCTTCGGGTCAGGCAATGGCTTTCGGCCCGACCGAGCTTCCGACCCGCCCCGGCAGTGGCATCACCGTGCTCGCCGCCCACCGCGACACCCATTTCGCTTTCATGCAAGACCTGCGCGTGGGCGACACGGTGACCGACGAAGGCGTGGACGGCACCCGTGCCGACTACCGCATCGAGCGCTTCGAGACGGTCCGCTGGGACGAATTCGCCGTTCCGCAATTCGCACCCGGCGAATGGCTGGCGCTGACCACCTGCTATCCCTTCGACGCGACCGGACGCAGTCCCCTGCGCCGGGTGGCATGGGCGCGGAAGCTGGTGTGAGCGGTCCTGCTATTCAGGGTCGTCCGCGTCGTGCCAGGTGATGCGCCGGGCAAGGCCGGGAGTGAAGAACATCAGCGGCAGTTTCACCAGCAGCAGCGTCTGGTGCACCAGCCAGTCCGCCGCCCGCTCGGCCCAGCTCGCGCCACCACCGCCGTGTTTGTCGAGCCAGTACTGGTAGGGCTGCCAGTGGCTGGGTTCGTCCTCGCGGATGACTTCGAATATCCGGATGAGCATCGGGTCGGAAAGCGCGGCCGGCGAAAGCAGCAGGCTGTCGAGCTGGCGCTGTCCGCGCTGTTCGGTGAGGATGATGATCCGGCACAGTTTCTTGAACATCGCATCGCTCGCCACCACCGCATCGGTATCGAGTTCGTCGATCGTGGTGCGGAAGGTGAGGCCGATCAGCCGGTCGATATGGCCGCAGCCGCGGCCGACCGCGAAAGGCATTTGCCCACGCTTCTCGAAATAGCGCTTGAACATCAGGTAGTGCTTGCGTTCGTCGCGGCGGTGCTTCTCGACCGCTTCGATGAACTCGGTTTCGTCGGGACACTTGCGGCGGACCGCCTCCAGCACCCGATCGATGCTCGAATAGCCGCGATGCTCGTTGTAGATGTACAGCGAGGCCAGCACGTCGAGGAAACGGCGGCGCCCGATCATCGCGGCTGCCTGCCTGCTCGTTCGAGCGTGACCCTGTAGCTTTCCAGCACTGTGTCGAGCACGGCGTCCCATTTCCAGGCGAGGGCCGAGCTGCGCGCGGCCAAAGCCAGTTTCCATCGGAAATCAGTGTCTTCTATCACACGGGCGGCGCAATCGGCAAAGCGCTCTGCATCGGGCGAGGCGATCAGCCCGGTCACGCCGTCCTCGATCAGATTGGCCGTGCTCGGCGCATCGGCGGCAACCACCGGCAGGCCAGCCGCCATTGCCTCGAGCGTCACGTTGCCGAAGGTTTCGGTTAGGCTGGGATTGAGCAGCACATCGGCGCTGGCCACTGCCGTCGCCAGCTCAACTCCGGCGAGGTGACCGGCAAAGATGGCATCGGGAAGCAGACCGGAAAGCATGGTTCGTGCAGGCCCTTCCCCTACAATGACTACCTTGCATGGGAGGCCCCGGCCGCGCAGCAGGTTCACCGTCCGCGCGAAACAGTCGATACCCTTTTCAAGGACAATCCGGCCAAAGAACAGCAGCGCGACCTCGTCTTCGCCGATGCCATGCGCACGCCGCCATTCCCTGTTGCGGCGGGAGGGATCGAACAGCTGGGTATCGACGCCGCGCCCCCAGACCCGCAGCCTGTCCGCGCCGAGCTTCGGAGCCATTTCGCCGATCATCGACGGCGTCGGCACCAGCACCATGTCGCTGCGCCGGTAGAAGCGATCGAGATGCCACTGGACCAGCGGGCGCAGCATGCCGAGGCGGTAATAATCGAGATAGGTTTCGAACCGCGTATGCACGCTGGCGACGACCGGCACGCCAAGTTGCATCGCGAAGGTCTGGGCGCGCGTGGACAATATGTCGGGCGTCGCGACATGGACCAGATCGGGTGCGAAAGCCTTGACGTCGGCGCGGGCCGCCGCCGGCAGGCCAAGCGCGAGGCGGAATTCCGACCGCCCCGGAAGGGGCACCGACGGCACCGGGACCAGCGTCCCCTCCGGCTCAAAGGCAGGCGTATCGGTGACGGGAGAATAGATCCGCACCTCGCCACCGACTCGAGTCTGGAGATGGCGCACCAGTTTGTTGAGCGCCTGATTCGCGCCTTCCTTCAGGTAATTGTAGTTTCCCGTGAACATGGCGACGCGGATGCCGGCAAGGTCCACCGGTCCGTCACGGATCGCAGGGCCATCGGACCCGACAAGGCCTGCATCCATCGCCATCATCGACATGTACTAGCGCCTTTTTGCATTGGCTTGTAATGGGAATTCTAGGAATGAGCGCCTCGACATCCCAAACCGGCACCGCGGCCGCCCAATACGAACCTGCGCCCGGGTTGGCGTTGCGCCACCGCCTGTTTTCAGCACGCGCAGCGCTCATGCTGTTCCGCAATACAGTGGTCAGCTGTTCCGTCTTCGCTGGCGGGCTGCTCTTGTTCTGGCTGCTTGTCGAACAGGCAGGGATGAACGCCTATCCGGCGACGGCCATCAGTTTCGTCGCCGCCAACAGTACTCACTATGCGTTGGGACGGGTCTGGATTTTCAGGGGCACCAGCCGCGCGCTGGCGCAGGGCTATGCGCTGTTCTTCGTCAATGCCGGGATCGGCCTCGCCGCGACCATGGCGCTGTTCGCCCTGTTTACCGAGCTTGCCGCTTTCGACTACCTGGCCGCGCGCATCGCCGCTTCGCTGTTTGCCGGGCTGGCGATCTTCACGTCGAACGCGGTACTGAATTTCAAGGTGCTGTGAGCGGCACGCGCACGATTGCAACCACCCGCCCTTCGCCGCTAAATCCGGCCGTATGGCGTTCAACTACAAGCCTCGACGGACAAGGGCTGGATTCGGGTATCGCGCGATGCGTTTCGTCAGCCGCCTCATCATCTGGTTCCTCGTCATCAGCGTGGGGCTGACGATCGTCTACAAATTCGTGCCGGTGCCGGTCACGCTCACCATGCTCTTCGACGAAAACGGCTTCGAGAAGGACTGGACGCCACTGTCGCGCATCGACCGCAACATGGTCGACGCGGTGATCGCCGCCGAGGACAGCAAGTTCTGCAGCCACAGCGGGTTCGACCGGGAAGCGATCGAACAGGCAATGGAACGCAACGCCGAAGGCGGGCGGCTGCGTGGCGGCTCGACCGTCAGCCAGCAGACCGCCAAGAACGTGTTCCTGTGGCAGGGCTCCGGCTGGAGCCGCTACGCCCGAAAGGGCCTGGAAGCCTGGTTCACCCTGCTGATCGAGACGATCTGGACCAAGCGCCGGATCATGGAAGTCTATCTCAACGTCGCCGAGACGGGCATCGGGACCTACGGCGTGGAAGCGGGCGCACAACGTTATTTCGGCAAACCGGCGACGCGGCTCAACCGCAGCGAAGCAGCACGTATGGCCGCCGCCCTGCCCCAACCCAAGAAACGCCCCGTGATCAGCCCCGGAGGCTTCACTCGCCGATACGGCAACACCATCTCCGCCCGGATCGGCGTGGTGCGCCGCGATGCGCTGGACGCCTGCATTTACGAGTAGCGACCCGGAGCACCCGGAGGCTCCGCAAAAGCGAACGGCGGCGCCCAGGGACGCCGCCGCCGCAATTTCCCAACCTTGGCCGTTCAGAATTCGTAGCGTACGCCGACCTGGATCCGCCAGGCCGAAGCAGAGGTAGAGATGAACGCGTCATCATCGGGATTGAAATCGGTGATGATGTAGCGCCCCTGATCGTCGACACCGCCGTCGACGAGATCGACGAGTTGGCCGTCACCGAAGGAGCCGATCGTCCGGAAGGTGTTCCAGCTGCTGTCGATCAGGTTCAGGACGTTGTCGATATCGGCGAAGATCTCGATCTTGTCGTCGAGGAAACCCGCCCAGCTGGCCGGACCCGGAATTTCCTGGCTGAACCGCATATCCAGATCGAACACCCAGTCCTCGTGGCAGGTGTTGCGGGAGATGGTCCGGCCGGAAAAGCCCTTGGCGCAGCCGAGAGCATCGAGATAGCCGAGCAACGAGGTGACTGCAGCGGGATCGGACGAAGGCGACAGATTCGGGTCATTGAGGCCGGTCGGGATATAGAGCAGCGCGTTGTCGTTGCCCGAAGAGCTGTCGTTGAAGACGCCGCCGCCATCAAAGGTCAGGCTGTAGGGACGTCCCGAACGGGCGCTGAAGAACGTTGCCCACTGCGTATCGTACCCGTCGATGAACTGCTCTGTGAAATTGATCGCGAACGTGAAGTTGTGGCGCGTTTCGTAGTTGGAAGTCGCAATCACTCCATTCTGGCGATCGAACGACGCGTTCTCATCGTAGCTCGACGTCGCGGTCGAGCTGTTGACGTTGCTGAAGTTGTTGGCGTCGGTGAAGGCGTAACCGAAATTCACGAACACGCTGCCGCCATCGGTGAACACGCCCTTCTCGAATTTCTTGGCAAGGCCGAGCGAGAAGACGTGACTGCTGTAGTTCGGGCCGTTGGTCAGCTGGATCTCGTCATCGCGGCTGGTGCCGAAACACTCGGCCGTAACGTTGTCATAGGTCGGCGGCATGCCCCCGGTTCCCTGCAACACGGCATTACAGCCCGTCCGCGTCGGGTCGATCGCGGCGTAAATGGGCCGCCCGTCGACAGTGTAGCCGTTCAGGCCCCGACGGAAATCGACCGTTTGCGAAAGGTCGACGAACGCCAGCGGATCGAGGAACCTGCTGTAGATGTAATCCAGCTTCAGGTGCCAGCTGTCGAAGAAGCCACCGTCGCCAGAGCCGAATTCGGTCGAAAAGCCGATATTGGCGCGCATGACTCTCGGCAGCTTGAAGTTGGGATCGGTCGACTGGGTGTCGGCAAGGCCTGCAGCGGCCTGAGCCGAACCGGCATCCTTCGCGCATTGCGGGAAGCCGGTGAACTGGCCGTTCACGACAACGTCCACCTGGCTTCCGTCATTCGGCGTGTCGCAGGCGAGCAGCGTGCCGAGGCCGGTCGAGAAGCCGTTGTTCGAGAAGGCATTCGAAAAATAGACGATCGGGTCACCGCCAGAGAAGAAGCCGATACCGCCCGTCAGCTGGCTGTTTTGGAGGAAACCGCCGTAGTTGTCGAAGTCATAGGTGAACGCGAACCGCGGCAGGAACAGCGGCTCCAACTCGCTAAAGCGGAAGCTGTTGGAAAAGCCATAGCGCGAAATGAAGGCCGGGTTACGGATAGCGCCATCGCCGTCATACCACTGGAAGCGCAGACCGGCGAGGAAGCTCAGCTGGTCGGTCATCTGCCAGTCGTCCTGGGCGTAGACCGAATAGATGGTCCGCCCGAAGCTCGCCGCCGCCTCGTTGATGTCGCCCGACGGCGTCGCGTTGATATCGGCGCCGTAGCCGACACCGTTGAAGACGTCTTCGGCGTCGGGGAAGAAACCGCTGCCGTCGCTCAGCAGACCTTCGCGGAAATCGTCGAAATTCTTGAAGTAGAGCGTTCCCGTCGCGTTGATGGCGAAGAGGTTAAACACGCTGAGATCGTTGATTTCGGCGCCGAACTTGAACTTGTGATCCCCGGCATCGAGCTTTGCGAGGAAGCGGGCCTGATCGACCCTGGTGTCGAGCTGGTTGGCCGAACGGAAGATGCCCGGACCGGTCGACAGCGTGCCGATATCGCCATTGGGGCCCTGCACACCGACCTGGAGCCTGACAATCGGATTGTCCGACTGCGCTTCGCCGCCGCCGACCGGGCCCTGTACGTCGCCGACTTCGGCGCGGGACAACCGCAGCTCGGTCGAGAAAGTGTCGCTCCATTCGTCATAGAGACGCAGCGAATAGTAGTCCGAGATCGTGCCTTCATCCTCGAAGCTGTTGAGACCGGTCAGCTGGTCGTCACCGACGTCGGATTCGACATTGGTCTCTTCAAGCCGCTGATAAGTCGCCTCAAGGCGGTGGCCGTCGGTGATATACCAGTCGAGACGGCCGAAATAGCGCACGCTCGATTCAGGCAAAGAGCGCGGATAGCCGCCGACATCCTGACCGTAGACGCTCTGCGCGATCTGGGCGAACTCATCGAACTGCGCCTGGGTGACGAAACTCTCCTCATTGGGAAAACCTGCACCGGCAGGACCAGTATCGTTGGCATCGCCCAGATCAGTTTCCTCATAAGCTGCAAAGAAGAACAGCCTGTCGGGAATAATCGGGCCGCTCAACGTGGCGCCCCAGCGCTTTTCATCAAACGGCGCCGGCGTGAAATTCTTGCCGTCGATCGTGTCTCCGCGCAGATTCTCGTTGCGGAAGGTGAAGAAGGCCGAACCGTGGAACTGGTTGGTGCCCGATTCGGTGACGACGTTGACCGCGCAGCCGGTGAAGCCCGAATATTCGACATCGAAAGGCGCGAATTCGATCGTCGTCTGGCGAACCGCATCGAATGGCAGCGGCAGTGCATTTCGCGCCGCGAAAGGCGTGCCGTTCAGGCCGAAGACGTCGGCCTGGACAATGCCGTCCACGGTGAAGGTATTGGTGCGGTCGTTACCGCCAAGGCAGGAAATGCGATCAACCTCGTTCTCGCGGTCCAGGCTGACGCGTGGATCGATACGGATGAAGTCCCGGACATCGCGGGTGATGCTCGGGAATGATTCGAGAACTTCCTCGTTGATGATCTGGCTGGGACCAACCGCCAGCTGAGTGAGATTGGCGCGCCGCGCCGTAACCACGATGACGCCGCCTTCCAGGCTGCGTGTCAGCGAAAAGGTCAGCGCGGTGTTGCCGGCCGTGCTGATGGACACGTTCTCCAATGTCTGGCCTTCGAAGCCGTCCGCTTTCGCCGTGATCGTGTAAGGGCCGCCAGTGACGAGTTGTTCGGCGCGGAATGTTCCATCGGCCGTGGTCGTCAATGTCCGTGTCGAGCCCGTACGGGTATCACTCACGGTCACGGTGGCCCTGCCGACGGGCTTGCCGTCGCTATCGGTAACCTGCCCTTGGATACCGGAAGTGATCTGCTGCGCCAAAGCGGGCGTAGACATTGCACAGGCCAATGAAATGCCAGCAGCGCTGGCCGCGAAAACGGACGAAAGTTTCATGTCAAAGTACCCCTGTTTTGACGAATCTGATCCGATGCCGACAACGAAGCATCCCGCAATGCAGCAATTGCTGCAAGTGCTAAAACACATGCGTATGACAGAGGCTTGACAGCCGGGCCGGCTGCGAGGCATGATGCGGGGAGCGCCATTCAAATTAATGAAATTATTGAAAACTTAGGCGAAAAACCTAGACGCGTCGGTTGACTGCCGTCATCCGGACGCTGTCATGTCACTGTTTTTGCAGCGCATTATGGATGTCATGGAAAAGGCATCAGACAAGCGCTACCGGCGAGTCGCCAGCTTTTGTTCCCGGCAGCGCCGCTTCAGGGCAGCAGCCACTTCCCGTTGGCGGCGAAGTAGCGCTCCAGCACGTCATCGCCCAAAGGCGCAAGCATCTCGTGCACCTTCGTAGCGATATGCGCGCCGCCTTCGAGATGCGGGTAGTCGGTCGAGTAACAGTAGCAGCTCGCGAGATGCGGGTAGCGGGCGAAGAAGCGATCGACCGGCTCAACGATGTTGTGCGGCGTCACCCGCACATTGCGCGCAAGGTAATCGGACGGCTTCATCGACAGCGTTTCGGCGATCCGCCGGGCAAACACCTTGTCCGCCCACATGTCGAGATTGTCGGCCAGCGGTCCGAGCCAATGCGCGCCGAGTTCGATCGCGCCGAAGCGCAACGCCGGATGCCGCTCGAACACACCGCCCAGCACCATGACCGTCAGGAAGTGTTCCACCGCGAGATGCGTCGTCGCCAGCGAATAGGGCTCGAAGCCCAGCTCGAAGGACAATTTGTTCGGCGCGAAGGCGGCGGCCTCGCTCCAGGCCGAGGAATTGAGGAAGCCGAGATCGCTGCCGACATGCGCCATCACCGGCACCTCGCTCTCGGCGAGCAACGCCCAGAAGGGATCGAGTTCCTCGGAGGCAGGCGATAGACCCGCGGGCGGCGAGCCGGAATTGATCAGCAGCCCCTTGAG
>JAGREL010000149.1 GCA_020446575.1 Novosphingobium sp.
CAGCACAGTCGGGTCGATGCTGTGCATCTCTAAACGCTTGGAGCGAGAGAGCACGGTGACGGGAAGCTTCCTGATCTCCGTCGTCGCTAAGATTAACTTCACATGCGGCGGCGGCTCTTCCAGCGTCTTGAGCAGCGCATTGAAAGCGTTGCGCGAGAGCATGTGGACTTCGTCGATGATGTAGATCTTGTAGCGCGCGCTGACCGAGGCGTAGCGCACCGCCTCGATGATCTCGCGCACGTCGTCGACGCCGGTGTGGCTGGCGGCGTCCATCTCGATCACGTCGATGTGGCGGCCCTCGGCAATCGCCGTGCACGGTTCGCACTGCCCGCACGGATCGATGGTGGGGCCGCCCTGCCCGTCCGGCCCGATGCAATTGAGCGCCTTGGCGATCAGCCGGGCCGTCGACGTCTTGCCGACGCCGCGCACCCCCGTCATCAGAAAGGCATGGGCGAGCCGTTCGCGCTTGATCGCATTGGCCAGCGTCTGGACCATCGGCTCCTGGCCGATCAGCTCGGCGAAGGTCTGCGGCCGATACTTGCGGGCCAGCACGCGGTAAGGCTGCGCCGGCGGCGATGCGGTCAGATGCGGCGGATTGGGTTCCGGAGCCCTGGGCGGGCGCGCCGCGGCAGGCTCCTCCGCCCCGCCGAACAGGGCGGACTGACCGGCGGCCTCCAGCTCGGCCGCGCTCGGCGCCGGCTGTTCTTCCTCGCCGTCCTGCGGCTGATCGCCAAATATGTCGGTTGAATCGGGCATTGAGCTGCAATCTAGGACCGCTACCCTCCCATGTCGAACACAGATGCGCTCCGGACGGCGAAGATTCGATCCGCTCCGCCCGAGCGCACCACAGGAGGCTTGCCATGCAAATCCATCCCGGGCGCTTCACCGCCGATTGCTCCCACCCTGTGGTGGTCTTCGTGATCGGCATGCGGATCAATCACTTCCGCAAGGTCGGCAAATGGCTGCCGGTCGCCCAGGCGATGGGGCCGATGATCCAGGAGCTTTCCGCCGATCCGGACAGCGGCTTTCTCGGCTCGGAATTCATGCGCCAGGGCCTGCGGACTTTCGTCCTGATCCAGTACTGGCGCGATTTCGAAGGGCTCGAAGCCTACGCGCGCGACCGCGACCAGCTGCACTGGCCCGCCTGGACCGCCTTCAACAAGGCGATCGGCAGCGACGGCACGGTAGGCATTTTCCACGAAACCTATGTCGTCCAGTCCGGCGACTACGAGACGATCTACGGGAACATGCCACAATGGGGCCTTGGCAAGGTCGCCGGAATCGCGCCCGCGACCGGCTCGCGCAACGAGGCCCGCTCGAGGATGAGCGCACCGGCGGATTAGCTAACTGAAGAGGTAAAGGAGCCGAGCGACCCGCCGCAATCCGTTGTGGCTGCTTCCTTCCGGACCTGACCAGGTTCGCGAACGCAAACGTCCACCCGACTCCCGGCCGCGCATATGGCGGGGAAGGTGTGGAATTGCAAGGTAATCCCCCTCCCAGAGTGTCTCAGTTTGCAATCCGGGAGCCGTAGGTTCGAATCCTACGGCCGCACCCATTCTTCAGAAGCCTAAGAGCGATAACCTTTGCTGCGCCTCCAGCTCTCGCCCCGCCGGTAAGGCCCTAGCAGGGATCAGCCTGACTTTCCGATCATTTTGGGCAGCAATTCCACAAGGGGGGATCCGGAGGTTGACGTCGCCTGCTTCGTAAATCCGCTCTCTTGAGGCGCAAAGATACAGGCAGCAGCGTGCGACAGAACAATGTCGCGACTCTCCTCACCTGCACTGGCATCCACCAAGGCATTGAAGGTTAGGAGCGCATTCCTACGGTGACGGTTTACGATGACGTTGTGCCGGTTCGCAGTCAGAGTCTTAGCAGACAGGAAAAGCATATAGCCGATCGTCGCAAACACGAGGACTTTCCCCACGGCGACTTGGAAAGCCTGGTAGTTGTTTTCAGGGGCTGGGAGCCAGTACGCTAGAGCAACTGACCCAGCCGCTAGGACGCCAAGGCCAATGGCGATCCATACAGTGGTAGTCTGCCACTGTCCGGCTCGTGTTTCATGCCGCGTGGCTTCCTGATCGAAATAGTGTGCTTGCTGGGATACGCCCTGTTCAGATGCGGCCTTTCGGACCTCATCCAGGATCCGGTTCGCCTCCATCTCGGTTTCTTCAAGGCGCTTTCGAAGCTCGTCCGCCTCTCGGATTGCCTCATCGCGAGCTTTGCGCGCTTCCTCCGCGAGTGAAGAGAAATCACGCTGGCGCGAAGCGAGGTAAGATACATCGTTCTTTAGTTCGTTGAATACCGATTCTGGAAGTTCAGCCAACCTTTGAAGAAGACCTTCACGAGTTTGGCTAGCATTTTCGGAAGTCGGGTCGAATGCCATGACGTCCATGCACAAGCCAAGAACACGCTGGGATGTTGCTAAGATCGTCTTCCGCGCTTGCTCAGAAGTCTCAGCGAGGTGCTCAACTGGAATCTGTTCATAGAATGCGACCACCTTACGCATTGGCGCGATCGCATCTGTGAAGGCCAATGCACGGCCTAAATCGTCGGCGCGAGCGATCCTCTCAGGGTTAATTCCCCTTATAGCCTCCACGGCCGCCACGACTTCGTCTGGAACTTTCAATTCCGCTAAGTCGACCATCTATTCCCTCCCTGATTCGCAACCGCTCGATCTTCGACTGCCTTTGGTGCTGAGTCACGCGAAGTCGATTGCTTTCTTATTCTATGCAGTACAATTCTGGCTCAAGCTAAAAGGTTGCGATCTGACTTTCGATGAATCCCCCAAGAATAATCCTATTTGAGACGAAGATGAGAGTTGCGGGCGTTGATCAGGAACGTTCCTCAACTTTGCGGACTTTCACCGCACCGTGCGCAGCCACGGCGGGCAATATTGTTAAATCACGTCGGCCATTCGCCTCGCCTGTCCGACGCCCGGCGGCCTGTGGTTATCCACTCTGGGGTTTTCCGGCGTCGTTATGAAGTCGGCCATTCTTGGCGTCCCTCCTTCAAACGCAACGCCAACGTGGGAAACGCGCCCCTAAATTTCAAACTGAGACACTACCCCCTCCCGCAAGCGGGAGGGGAACCGCCTACCTGAAATTATCCGCGTAGGCCTGGATCTTAAGCCGTTTCGGCGGAGTCGCGTGCACCCGTGCTGCTATCCCGTAGCGGTCGGCATAGGCCTGCGCGTCCTCGCGGCTGGGAAAGCTGAGCTGCAGCTGCTGCTTCATGTCGCCGGAACCGGCCCAGCCCATCAGCGGGTCCGGCTTCTTCGCCTCGGCCGGCTCGAATTCCAGGATCCACCGGTCGGTGAGCGCCTTGCCCGACTGCATGGCATTCTTCGGGCGCTGATAGATGCGTGCGGTCATGCCTGTCGATTGTCCCGAATCGCCGCAGGAATCAAGAGCGCTTTGCCGAGTTGAAGGCGTTCTTCGTCTTGAGGCTGGGATCTTCGGCCCAGGGCTCGTCCGGCCAGCGGTGTTTGGGATAGCGCCCTTTCATTTCCCGCTGCACGTCGCGCCAGCTGCCGCGCCAGAAACCGGGCAGGTCGCGCGTCGACTGGATCGGCCGACCGGCGGGCGAGGTCAGCTTGAGCAGCAGCGGCTGCGCGGGCTGGCCGATGGTGGGGTGACAGTCGAGCCCGAACAGCGCCTGCACCCGCACGTCCACCGATGGCCCGCCCTCGTCCTCATAGTCGATCGCGTGGTGCGTGCCGGCCGGGCTGACGAATTCGGCGGGTGCCAGCCGGTCAAGCTCCTGCCGGGCATTCCAGTCGAGCCGCGCCAGCAGCGCATCGTTGAGCTTGCGAGGAGAAATATCGAGATCGCGGCGTCCGGCCAGCAGCGGAGCGAGCCATTCCCCGGCATCGTCGGCCAATGCTTCCGGAGAAAGCGCCGCGATACCGGCGTGCCGGGCGCGGGCGATCAGGGTTTTCGGCAGGAAATCCCCAAGCTTGTCCAGAGCCTTTTCCACAAGCAGCGCGGCAACCGCTTCGGGGTCGGGCTGCGGATCGGGCCCGCTGGCCAGAGTGATTGCTCCCAGCTTGCGTTCCAGCCGCGCCTCCACCCGCCCCTCGCCGGCATTCCAGTTGAGCACGGATCGCCGCACGATCCGCTCATCCAGCCATCGTTCGATGTCGTCGCCTATGAGCGCGATCGCAGCCGTGATCCGCGCGCCTTTCGCCTGCCCCTGCGCGTCGCCGATCACCAGCCACTCGGCGCGCGCCAGCGGGCTGGCGGGGTCGAGCACGAAACCCCTGCCTCCGGCCGAAATCCAGTTCTCTCCCGACGGATCGCGTCGCCGTGCCACATTGTCCGGCTTGGCAAGGGCAAGGAATATTGCCGGATTGGTCGCGTCGCCATCGACGCCTGAAACCAGTTGCCCGGCACGGTCGGCCCAGCGCCGCGCCAGCTTGCGAGAGGCATCGGCGCGCGGGCTGCGATCGCCATCCCACCGGCCCAATCGCTGGAGCAAGTCTTCGCCGCGCCCGCCCAGCCCGCCTTCCTGCAACAGCAAGACCAGCTTCGCCGCATCGAGCGCCTGCGAAACCTCCGCCCCGAACAGGACAGCCGCGCCCGATACGGGATCCATCGGCAGGCTGGCGATCTGGTTGCCCTGCGGCGTGATCCGCCCTTCCCCATCCAGCGCGCCGAGCTTCACCAGCCGGTCACGCGCGGATGCTATCGACGCCTCGGGCGGCGGGTCGAGCCAGGGCAGGTTCGCCGGATCGCTCGTGCCCCATTTGGCGAGTGACAGCACCAGCGGCGCAAGGTCGGCGCTTTCGATCTCTGGCACATCGAATTCGGGGCGGCCCGCATGGGCAGCTTCTTCCCACAGGCGATAGGCGATGCCCGGCCCCTGCCGCGCGGCGCGGCCTGCACGCTGCCCGGCCGATGCCTGGCTCGCTCGCCGGGTGACGAGGTGCGTGGTTGCCGTCGAACGGTCGAATTCCGCATGCCGCGCCAGCCCGCTGTCGACAACCACCGATACGCCATCGAGCGTGAGCGAGGTTTCCGCGATAGCGGTTGCCAGCACGATGCGCCGCCTGCCCTGCGGATCGCGGCGAATGGCAGCGCGCTGGTCTTGCGGCTGGACCTGCCCGTGAAGCGGCAGGATCGGCGCATCGGGCAGCCGCTCTGCCAGCCTCTCGCGGGTGCGCTCGATCTCGCCCACACCGGGCAGGAAGGCGAGGATATCGCCCTCCTGTTCGCGCCAGACAGTGAGCACCGCAGCGGCCATCGCATCTTCGATCCGCTTGTCAGGTGACGCGCCCAACCATCTGATTTCGAGTGGGAAGGCCTTGCCCTCGCTCTCGATCACCGATGCCCCCGGCCCGAGCAACCGGGCGAACCGCGCGCCATCGATGGTTGCCGACATCACGCAAATGCGCAGGTCCTCGCGCAGCACCGCGCGGCTTTCCAGCGCCAGCGCCAGCCCAAGGTCGCTGTCGAGATGCCGCTCATGCGCCTCGTCGAACAGCACTGCTGACACGCCCGCCAGTTCGGGATCGTCGACGATGCGGTTGACGAAGATCGCTTCGGTCATCACCAGCACGCGGGTCTTGCCGGAAGTCTTGCTGTCGAGCCGGGTCAGGTAGCCGATTGTTTCGCCCGCCTTCTCGCCCAGCAGCTGCGCCATGCGTTCAGCAGCGGCGCGTGCGGCAACGCGTCGGGGCGACAGCAGGATAACCTGCCCATCGCACCAGTCCTGATCGAGCAGCGCCGGGGCGACCGATGTGGTCTTGCCCGCCCCCGGCGGAGCGACGAGCACGGCAGCACCCTGCCCGCGCAGGGCGTCGAGCAGGTCGTGGAGGACAGCGTGAATGGGGAGGCTTTGCTCAGCCATCGCATTTCCGTTCGTGCTGAGCCTGTCGAAGCACCGCCCTTCCTTTCACCTTTTGCTCTAGGAAGAAGGACGGCCCTTC
>JAGREL010000150.1 GCA_020446575.1 Novosphingobium sp.
CCTCGGTGCAGTGGGTGGCGATGCGCACTGAGCGTACGCCAAGCTCGTAGGCATGCTTGAGATCATGCACCGTGCCGATTCCGGGCAGAAGAAGCGTGGTGAGCACCGAATGTTCCAGCACGTCGGCGACGGCCGCGATCCAGTCCCAGTCAGTGTGCGCGCCGAAACCGTAGTTGAAGGATGAGCCTTGAAGCCCGTCGCCGTGAGCGACTTCGATGGCGTCGACTTTCGCCGTGTCGAGCGCTTTGGCGATCGCCTGCACATGCTCGATCCCGTATTGGTGGCGGATCGCGTGCATCCCGTCGCGCAGGGTGACATCCTGGATATAGAGTTTGTCGGCTGATAGGTCGAAAGTCATGCGGCGGCTCCTTCGTGCATGCGCAGGGCGATCTTTTCGCCAGTCCTGAGCGCTGCAGAGGTCATGATGTCGAGGTTGCCGGCATAGGCCGGGAGATAGTGCGCGGCTCCCTCCACTTCGAGGAACACGCTGACCTTCAGACCCGTGAACTCGCCCCCCATTTCGGGAATCCGCAGCGGGCGGTTTGAACCGACATGCTCGAACTGGACCGCTTGCTTGAGGCGGTAGCCGGGAACATAGGTCCGGACCTCGGCGACCATCTCCTCGATGCTGGAGACGATTTCCGCCTGGTCGGCGTCTTCGCACAGACAATAGACCGTGTCGCGCATGATCAGCGGCGGTTCGGCCGGATTGAGGATGATGATCGCCTTGCCGCGCGCGGCTCCGCCGACATCGACGATCGCCTGGCTGGTGGTCTCGGTGAACTCGTCGATATTGGCGCGCGTACCGGGACCGGCGCTTTTCGATGCGATCGAGGCGACGATCTCGCCATATTGCACCTTGGCGACGCGATCGACCGCGTGGACGATGGGAATCGTGGCCTGCCCGCCGCAGGTCACCATGTTTACATTCGGAGCATCGAGGTGTTCCAGCCCGTTTACGGGCGGGATGACATAGGGGCCGGTCGCGGCAGGCGTGAGGTCGATGACGCGCTTGCCGTGGCCCTGCAGCACATCGTTGTGGCGCTTGTGCGCGCCGGCCGAGGTTGCGTCGAAGACAATCTCGATGTCTGAGAATTCGGGCATCTTTACGAGCCCGTCGATGCCCTCTGCGGTGATTGGCACACCCATCCGCGCCGCTCGCTTCAGGCCGTCGCTTTCCGGGTCGATACCGACAAACGCGCCCATTTCGAGAACTTGGGACAGGCGCATCACCTTGATCATCAGGTCTGTGCCGATGTTGCCCGAGCCGATGATCGCGATCCTTGTCTTTGTCATGTGCTCAAGCCTTTCCGAAGGTAAAGCCGGCTTCACCCAGGCCGCCGACCACTGCCCGGACACGGTCGCCGGGCTTGATCGCGACCATCGGGCCGAGGGCGCCCGACAGAAGGATGTCTCCTTCCTTGAGCGGCTCTCCGCGAGCGGCGAGCGTCTGGGCCAGCCATGCCGCGGCATTGAGCGGATGACCCAGCGCCGCCGCGCCCGCGCCCAGCGAGACCACCTCGCCGTTGATTTCCATCACCATGCCGCAACTCCAGATATCGAGACCGGGCAGCGGCTTGCCTTCTTTCGCGAGAACGAAAAATGCGGACGAGCCATTGTCGGCCACCGTATCGGCGAAGGTGATCTTCCAGTCCGCGATGCGGCTGTCGACGATCTCGATGGCGGCATGGACCGAAGCGACCGCTTCGGCGACCATCTCCGCGCTTGTCCGGGGATCCGGCAGGTCCTTGCCGAGCACGAATGCCACTTCTGCTTCCGCCTTGGGCTGGATGGCCTTGGCAGGATCGAGTGTGCCTCCGTCCTGCACTTGCATGTCTTCGAAGAGTACCCCGAAATCGGGCTGGTCGACACCCAGCTGGGTTTGCACGGCTTTGGCCGTGAGGCCTGCCTTGCGACCGACGATGCGCCGCCCCTGCGCTTCCCAGAAACGGGTGTTGATCGTCTGCACTGCATAGGCGCCGTTGGCATCGATCGGGTCAAGGCCGTCACGCAGCGGCGGTACCACTCCATTGGAGTAAGCGTCGCGCAATCGGCGAGCGAGATCCTCGTGCGTGGCAGAGGGCATCCGCGGCAATCCTTTTGATTTTGTTGACCTCGCAATTAGGCTCAAGAGACCCTTGTTACCAGCGGTGCTGTTCGGTAAATTCTCACTATATGAGAAATGGGACGCCGCAGATCGAGTCGCTCAGGCGCACTCTGGCCATGCTGGAGGCGATCATCGCCGATGGTGGGCATTCGAACGTTTCGGTAATTGCCCGTTCGATCGGGATGCCGGTGGCGACGGCCCACCGGCAGGTCGCCACCCTTGTAGCTGAAGACTATCTCAGAGCAGGCGCGGGCGGGAGCCATGTCGCTGGCCCTCGGCTTGTCGGCTTGTTGCACCTGCTGGATGAGAAGCAGGTGATTGCGAATGTGGCCGCTCCCGTACTTCACAAGATTGCGGGGGAGGTTGGCAGTGTCGTTCAGCTCGGCACGCTCGAAAACGACATGGTGACCTACCGCATCAAGACAGGGCGCGGCGCGAAGGCGCTCTTCACCAAGGTTGACATGCAGCTCGAAGCCTATTGCTCGGGGATCGGGAAGGTCCTGCTTGCTCATCTGCCCTCCGAACAGCGTCGCAGCTATCTTGAAGGCGGCCCGTTCGTTGCTCTCACCGGGCGCACGATTACCGATCCGCTGCTGCTTGCCGATGAACTGGAACGGGTGCGTTCGCAAGGCTACGCGCTCGACGAGGGGGAGATCGTGGAAGGGTTGAGCTGCATCGCAGTGCCCATTCGCAAGTCGGATGGCAGCGTGCCGGCAGCCATATCCATTACCCAGGCTGCCAACGCAACCAGGCGCAAGGGGACGGACGAACTTCTCCCGGTCCTGAACCGGGCAGCGAGCGAGATCCAAGGCGGTGCTTTCGGCTGAGGCTCAGATCAGGCCGCGTTCGGCCAGCATCTCGATTACTCGCCGATGGACGGGCACTGCCTGCCCGAGTTCGTCGGCAATACGCACTACCGCCCCGGTGAGCTGGTCGAATTCGGAAGGCCGCCCGGCAGTCAGGTCGCGTTGCAGTGAAGTGGTCGCCTCGGCAGGAAAGCCGGCGACGAAATCGAGCGTCTTCTCGACGCAATCGGGCGGCAGCGCGATCCCTTTTTTGGAGGCAAGACTGGCAATCTCCTTCATTGCCTCAGAGAGCATCTCCCAATGCGCGGAACGTTCCCTGAGCCGGCCCACGGGCATGCCAAGCGCGGCGCCTACTCCGCCGATGGCGCTGGCGAGAACGAACTTTTCCCATAGTTCCACCTGAATCGACGAGGGCCTGGTATAAGCTATTCCCGCTGCCGTCAGGCAGTCGGCCAGCAAGTCGGCTGTCGTGGAGGTGGTTCCATCCAGCGGTCCGAAGGCAATCGACGGCGGCACCCCAGCGTGACGGACAATATTGTCTGCATGCTCGAAGAAGCCATGGACCCTGCCTGCAAGCACTTGCGCGCCGGGAAGCAGCCGGGCGATCTCTTCGGGCGCCATCACGCCATTCTGCACGGTAAGGATGCCGAGACTGGATGAATGGAACGGGAGCAATTGCGCAGCGGCTTCGTCCAGATCGCCTGTCTTGACGGCAAGGATGGCGAGGTGAGGCGCGGGCAGATCGATTGCATGCTCAGCGCAAGGCAGGTTTTCAGCGCAGCGGATTCCATCCATTTCCAGCTGCACGCCATTCTTGCGCAGCCGATCGAGCCGCTTGCCTCGCGCGACAAGAGCCGTCGCGATTCCCGCCCTGTGGAGGCGCGCAGCAAAGAAGCTGCCGAGTGCGCCGGCGCCGATTACGGTGATACGGGTGGAAGAGAGATCGCTGGTGGTCACTGGCCCTCGTGTGACAGCAGTGTTAGCGATCGGCAAGATCGGCTCTGGCCTGCCATTTACGAACCAGCTGTCCAGCAGGGCGACCTTGTTCTGAGGCGACATCGCCAACTGGATGAT
>JAGREL010000151.1 GCA_020446575.1 Novosphingobium sp.
CCTCGACCATGCGATAGTTGAAGCTTGCCTGGCTCGGCACGCGGTTTTCCTCGGGAAGCTTGTCGTTCCAGCCGATACGCAGCAGTTCAGGCAGGATGTACTCGCGCTCCTTGCCGCCGCGTTGCCGGAACTTCTCGATGGCCGGCAGATCGATCGGCAAGTCGTGTCGCGAGAAGCTGAGCACGCGAGGCGTTCCGTTGCCGGTATCCTGGACGATCTGCCCGTTGATCAGCCGCAGGATGATCGTGTCCGGACTGTTGCGCAGTGCAAGGAACCGCCCTTCCTGCGCAGAGATAGACAGCACCTGGCCCTTCGCATTCGCCACCCGGGCAAAGATCCCCATGAGCCGCTGCCCGTCGTCGCGGCTCTCTTCTATCTTGAGCGCCATCCGGTCCTTGAGCGTGGTGAATTCCCCGACCTTGATCGACGCGCCCAGCGCACCCGAGCGCAATTCATACTGAAGTTGCTCGTAGTAGTAGCGGGACAGCGGCTGGAGATAGCCGACAATCGCGAAGTTCAGGGCGGCGAGCACGATCGTGATCATATAGGGCACGCGCAGCAGGCGCGTGTAGCTGAGGCCCACCGCGCGCATCACGTCGATCTCGCTGGTCGTGGCGAGCTTGCGGAACGCCCACAGTATGCCGACCATCAGGCCCAGCGGGATGGCAAGGCTGGCGTATTCGGGAATGAGGTTGGCCAGCATCTTGAAGACGACGCTGACCGGACCGCCTTCGGTCGCCACGAAATCGAACAGCCGCAGCATCTTCTCCAGCAGCAGCAGCGATGCGGCAATCAGGAACACCGCCAGCATCGGCATGACGACCAGCCGGAAGATATAACGGTCAATGGCGGAGAGCAATTTCACGTGGGCGCGTCTGCAAAGCTGCGGCAAGCTGTGGCTTGCGACGTTCCCTAGGAGTTTATCGGGTGCCGGGCAAGCTGGAGCGGCGAACCATCGCCTTGCAGGCACGCGATGGCGTCAGGCCTTTTCCAGCGTGCATTGCAGCGGGTGCTGGTTCTGGCGGGCGAAATCCATCACCTGATTCACCTTGGTCTCGGCGATCTCGTACGGAAAAATCCCGCACACGCCGACCCCCTTCTGGTGGACATGGAGCATGACCCGCGTCGCCTGCTCCAGATCCATGTGGAAGAAGCGCTTGAGCACCATCACCACGAATTCCATCGGGGTGTAGTCGTCATTGAGCATCAGCACCTTGAATTGGCTCGGCTTCTTGGGCTTGGCACGGGTACGCGTGGCGATGCCGACCTGATCCTGGCCGTCGCTGTCGTTGTTCGAATCCTCGTCGTCCCCGGCACGCACCGGGCAGGACAAACGGGAATCGGCAAGGGTGATCCTGAAATACATGGACGGAAGATATCGCAAGCCGGGGGCAATCGACAAGTCACCGCTTGGTGCAGACGCAAACGGACCGGGCGCCGCATAGGCCGCCCGGTCCGGTTCATTGCGTTGCCGCCGCCCGAAGGGCGTCGGCTTCATCTTGCCATCAGGCGGCCTTGCGGAGCTTTTCCATGGCAAGGCTGAAGCGGCCGGATATCGGGGCGAATGAATCATTGGCAAGCTTCAGCATGGCCTCGCTGTTCTTCGAGCCATAAGTGACTGCGCTGTCGAGATTGCGGCGCATGATATCGGTCTGAATCTTAAAGAAGTCGGAAGGCGACTTGACGGCCGCGAGTTCCTTGACGTCGGAGGTCATGGTTTCGACCGCCGTACGGCTGTCGGCGACGAAGGTCGTGCCCATGTCCTTGAAGCCGGTGGCGAGGATCTTGCCCGATTCGACACAAGCCTCGACATTGCCCTTGGTGAATTCGCCGTATTCACCGAACATGGCGGAGGTCTTGGCGAAAGCCTTCTTCGCCTTGTCCTGGGTTTCGGAGACGACTTTCTTAAAGCCATCGGCAGTTTTGGCAGTCTTGGTCATCGGTTTTTCCTTGAGCTGAGTTCGTACTGATGTCTTCTTGGCGGCAGGCGCTTTCGGCTTGGCGGCCTTTAGCGCCGGAGATTTCTTCTTGGTCGCTGCGGATTTGGCGGGCGTGGAAGCCTTGGCCGGCGCACGCACGGCCGGTTTGCGCTTCTTGGCAACCTGCTTGGCCGGAGCGGGCTTGGCTGCGGCCGGTTCGGCAGGCGCCTTGCTCACCGGGGCGGCTTCCGGGGTACGCTGTTCCGCCGGAGGAAATTCAAGCGGTTCGGGGTCACCGGTCGGAACTGGGATAGGCTTGTTCGAAACGGCTTCGGCAGCCGCTGCATAGGCTTTCTCGGCCGAGGCTTCAGCCGTGGTCTCGTCTTTCTCAGCCATGCGGTAGGATCCCTTGTCTCAAGCAATTCGTCCCATGCGCCCGATCCTGCGACCATGCGCATTTGTTGCACTGCACAATAAGCATTGCTGCGCTCAAGTCAAGGAATTTTTGTGCAGTGCAACAAAATTGTTGCGGGAGCGTCGTCGCACTGTCGGCCGCGGCATACGCAGCACAACCGCGCCTAGCGCGTCTTCACGTAACGGCCCGGCGCGTCCTCGATCACCTTGTCTCCCTTGCCGCCGGGCTTGCGCTTTCCCTTCGCGGCGACTTCGGCAGGATCGCGGGCTCGCAGCCAGTCGATCCAGTCGGGCCACCAGCTGCCGGGATGTTCCGTGGCGCCGGCGACGAACTCATCGAGAGACTCGACCGGACCGTCGTTCGTCCAGTACTGGTATTTGTTCGAGGCGGGCGGATTGACAACGCCGGCAATGTGGCCGGACCCGGCCAGTACGAAAGTCCACGGCCCCTTGAGATAGCGCGTCATCTTCCAGACGCTTTCCGCTGGCGCGATATGGTCTTCCCGGCCAGCCTGGATGTAGCAGGGCGTTTCGATCCGCCTGATATCGATCGGCGTGCCTTGCGCCGAAAGCGCATCGGGAACCACCAGCCGGTTATCGCGGTACAGGTCGCGCAGATAGGCCTGGTGCCACTTCGCCGGCAGGTTGGTGACATCGCCGTTCCAGTACAGCAGGTCGAACGCGGGATAGTCCTCGCCCAGCAGGTAGTTCTTGACGACGTAGTCCCAGATCAGGTCGTTGTCGCGCAGCAGGTTGAACGTCGCGGCCATGTAACGGCCATCGAGATAGCCGTCCGGCGAGAGCTTGCCGATCGCCTCGATCTGGCAATCGTCGACGAAGTGCTTGAGGTCTCCGGCCTGTTCGAAGTCCACCTGGGCAGTGAAGAAGGTGGCGCTCTTCACCCTGTCAGCCTCCCCTTTGCGGGCCAGCACGGCCAGCGCCGCCGCCAGCGTCGTGCCCGCGACGCAATAGCCGACGGCATGGACAGCCGGAACCTTGAGCCGCTTGCGGATGGCATCGATCGCCTCGATTTCGGCGGCGATGTAATCGTCCCAGACGACATCGCCCATGGTTTCGTCGGCCGATTTCCAGGACACCACGAACACGCTGACCCCCTGCTCGACCGCCCAGCGCACGAGGCTTTTCTTGGCGTTGAGATCGAGGATGTAGAAGCGGTTGATCCAGGGCGGGAAGATCACAAGCGGCGTTTCCAGCACTTTCTCGGTAACCGGCGTGTACTGGATCAGCTGGAACAGCGGAGATTCATGCACCACCTTGCCGGGCGTGACGGCGACGTTCTCGCCGAGCTTGAATGCATCCGGGTCGGTGTGAGTCAGCTGGCCGCGTTTGAGGTCTGCGATCAGGTGCTCCATGCCCTTGACCAGGCTCTCGCCTTTGGTTGCCAGCGCACGTTCCATGACCAGCGGGTTCGTGAGCGGAAAATTGGACGGGCTGAGCGCGTCGATGAGAACGCGGGTGGCGAATTTCAGCTGCTCCTTTTTCGCCGGGTCCGAACTGTCGACGCTCTCGGCCATGGCCAGAATCTGCTCGGCCAGCATCAGATAGGTCTGATGGATCACTGCGAAGAGCGGCTGCTGGCGCCATTTCGGATCGGCGAAACGCCGGTCGGAACGCGGCAGCTGCGGTTCTCCCGGCGTCGCTTCATCTGCCTTCGGACCGATTCCGTACTGGCCCAGGATGTTCTCCCACAATGCCAGCCCGTCTTCCCACAGCCGCTTCTGCGTTTCCGGACTGGCTAGCGGCATCTGGCGATACCAGCTGTCGAACAGCGAAAGCCATTTGCCCGGATCCGAATAATGTGCCTGCTGATCAGCTGCGGTTCCCGCCTGCTCCGCCTGGAAATCGAGCCACATCTTCTGCAGGCGCGCGCCGACTTCGGCCCACTGTTGCCCGTCGCCGAACTCGGCCGGCGAAGCGGACTGAAGGCTGCCGAAGAACCCGGTCATCGCGTCGGCCTGCGCACGGAACATCTGCGCAAAAAAATCGGCGGGACCATCTCCCGCCCGCGTCTGGTCTTCCATGATGCGGGACTCCTGTACGTAAGGCATCCGGTGCCTCGTCCGGGATGAACGCGAGTCCTCTCCCTTGTCGGGTTAGGAATAAACGCGCAGATGCCTTATTTGCCAGAGGCTTTTTATCGCCTAAATGAAGTGGGGCGGCGCTATTGCCGCTCCCCGTATGGAACACAAGAGGTCATGGAAGACGAGTTTTACCGCATAAAACGCCTGCCGCCCTACGTAATCGCCGAAGTCAACGCGATGCGCCATGCGGCACGCCAGGCGGGACGCGACATCATCGACCTTGGCATGGGCAACCCGGATTCGCCGCCGCCGCAGCACGTCATCGACAAGCTGTGCGAAGTGGCCTTGAAGCCCGATGCGCACCGCTATTCCCAGTCGAAAGGCATTCCGGGGCTGCGGCGGGCGCAGGCGAACTACTACATGCGCCGCTTCGGCGTGGACCTCGATCCCGAAAGCGAAGTCGTCGTCACCCTGGGCTCCAAGGAGGGTCTCGCGAGCCTCGCCACGGCGATCACCGCGCCAGGCGATGTCGTGCTCGCGCCCAACCCGAGCTATCCGATCCACACGTTCGGCTTCATCATCGCCGGCGCGACAATCCGCTCGGTGCCGACGACGCCGAACGAGGACTACTGGCGCTCGCTGGACCGGGCGATGGCCTTCACCGTGCCCCGCCCTTCGGTCCTGATCGTCAACTACCCGTCCAATCCGACGGCCGAAACGGTCGACCTCGCCTTTTATGAGCGGCTGGTCGCCTGGGCGAAGGAACAGAAAGTCTGGGTGCTGTCGGACCTCGCCTATTCCGAGCTTTATTACGACGGCAATCCGACACCTTCGATCCTGCAGGTTCCGGGAGCCAAGGAGATCGCTGTCGAGTTCACTTCGCTGAGCAAGACTTTTTCCATGGCCGGCTGGCGGATCGGGTTTGCCGTGGGCAACAAGAAGCTGATCTCGGCGCTGACCAGAGTGAAGAGCTATCTCGACTATGGCGCCTTCACGCCCATCCAGGCGGCGGCCTGCGCCGCGCTCAACGGACCGCAGGACATCGTCGAGACGAACCGGGAGCTTTACCGCAAGCGGCGCGACGTGATGGTTGAGGCGTTCGGCCGCGCGGGATGGGACATTCCTTCTCCCAAGGCCTCGATGTTCGCCTGGGCCCCCCTGCCGCCCGCTCTCAGGGAAATGGGCAGCCTGGAATTCTCCAAGCAGCTTCTGACCCATGCCGAAGTCGCGGTGGCACCGGGCGTCGGCTATGGCGAGGACGGCGAAGGCTTTGTACGCATCGCCATGGTAGAAAACGAACAACGGCTTCGGCAGGCAGCGCGCAACATCAAGCGCTATCTCTCCAGCATGGGGATAAATAGTTCTGCGGCCTGACCTTTCTGGTCTTGTTAACTATCTTGACTTGCTGTGTTCTTCGCGTGCCGGGGCGCGCGAGTCGCCGAGCCGTGGCGTTTGGGGGACGTTGTTCCGTCTCATGCCCGACCGGAGCTTAGCGTGCGCAATTTCCGCTGGCTGTCTTTCGACAAGATCCCGCCGGTCTGCGACCTGCGCAAATGCGGCTGGCGGCTGGTCGCGTCCGGGTCCGGTGCAACCAACTGCATCGCAATCGCCCGCTGTTCCAGCCTCGATATGCTGGGCTGGGTCAGGTTCCTGATCATCCACCGGCCCCATACGCGCAAACGCATTCTCCTGTTCGGCATCGGCGATGCGGAAAAACGCGCCCGGCTGCTGCATCTCGGCTTCGGCGAAGTGCTGGGCGAGACACCGCAGCTCGACGAGCTGGAGGTTCGGGCCACCCGCCTCGCCAAACACGCCGACATGCTGCCGCGCTACCGCGACGTCGGCGCCCTGAGGCTTGATCTGTTCGCCCGCGAGGGTTTTGCAGGCGGCCAGCCGTTGGGACTGCACCCGCGCGAATTCGCCCTGATCTGGCGCCTGGCGGACACGCCCGACGAACCGGTCGGCAAGGAAACATTGTTGAGGGACGTGTGGCGGCTCCAGCACATGCCGGAAACCAACAGCCTTGCAGTGCATATCTCGCGATTGCGCGACAAGATACGGATCGCCCGGCTCCCCGAACTGGTGCGCACGGCGCCCTCCGGGGGCTATGTGCTGGCCATGCCGAAGCAATTCCTGAAAAAGGCCCGCAAACCGCTAACCCGCGATTCACCAATAAGTGCCACCATGGGTGCTGGAAATTCCAGACCAATCGAGGATCGACGCCATGAAGCGTGAATTTCCCAAGAACGACCGCGTCACCCTGTTGCTGGACGACGAGGGCATCGGCCATGTCCGGCTGATCCGCGCGGAAAAGCGCAATGCGCTTGATCCGGCCATGTTCGACGCCTTGATCGAGGCCGGGCAGGTGCTGTTCGAGACTCCGGGACTGCGCTGCGTAGTGCTGGCCGGCGAAGGCAAGGCATTCTGCGCGGGACTGGATATCACGACATTCGACAGCCTTTCGGGCGAGAACCGCCGCCCGCTGGGCCAACGCACCCACGGCAACGCCAACCGCTTCCAGCAGGCGGCACTGCAATGGCGCAAGCTCCCCGTGCCGGTGATCGCGGCAGTGCATGGCATCTGCTTCGGCGGCGGTCTCCAGATCGCGGGCGGCGCCGACATCCGCGTAGTCGCGCCCGACGCCCGGCTCGCGGTGATGGAAATGAAATGGGGCCTTGTCCCGGACATGGGCGGCTTCGCGCTGTGGCGCGACATAGTCCGCGAGGACGTGCTGCGCGAACTGACCTACACCAACCGCGAGTTCACTGGCGAGGAGGCCGTTTCGCTCGGCTTTGCAACAGCGGCGCACGCCGATCCGCTCGGCCGGGCAATCGCGATCGCCCAAGAGATCGCCAGCCGCAGCCCGACCGCGATCCGGGCGGCCAAGGCGCTGTTCAACCGCCGGCTCGACCTCAAGTTCGACGACATACTCATGGAAGAAAGCCTCGCGCAGCAGCAACTGCTCGGCTCGCGCAACCAGTCCGAAGCAATGCGCAGCCAGTTCGAAGGCCGGCCCGCGGATTTCGCGAACCCCTGAGCGGTCAGCCCGCTTCCTGCTCCGCGAGATATTCCGCCACCTTGTCCTGCACCGTCTCATAGAGATGGCGCAGCAGCATCTCGTGATCCTGCAAATGGATCTGCTCGATGGCCCCGCTGTTGAGTCCGCGCTGGCCGGACTCGACGGCGAAGCGGTCTTCGGAAAGCACGTCGCGAATCGTCATGGCCCCGAATTCGCGGGTGTAGGCCCGCGATGCGCGATCGGCCTCGCCCGTCCAGTACATCCGGACCTGGCCGCGCGTGCGGCCCGGCCCCAGCGGCATCATCGTATGCGTGAATTGCTGCGCCGGCGGCAGGCCGACGATATGCAGGCAGGGGAACAGCTTGAAATCGGTCTTCTCAAAGGAAACGCCGTCCTTCGCAGCCAGTTGCGCCGCCTTGCCGTAGCCCATCAGCAGACTCGGCGGAATCGGCGGCGGATCCGGGTTGCTCCACAGCGTCTGGCTGCGATGCGGCCCTAGGAAACCGTAATGGGTGGGATATCCGAACGGGTTGTCCTCGCCGATGGTCTGCTGACCGGTGCGCGGATGAATGAAGCGCAGGTGATAATTCTCCTGGAAGTTGTCGAAATTGGTCTTCCAGTTCGCCTCGATCTCGTAGTTCCATTCGGTAAAGCTCGTTGCCCGGGCAACCGGCAGCGTTTCCATCTGGTCCACAAGCGGCCCGAAAAACTCGCGGACCGACTGCTTCGGCTCCGGATCGAAATTGATGAAGATCATCCCGGCGAGCACTTCGGTCGCCACCTGCCTGAGGCCGACATCCTCCCGCGCGACATAGAAGCGCTCGAAATCCGGAGCGGACAGCAGGCTGCCGTCGGTGCCGAAAGTCCACATGTGATAAGGGCAGCTGAACTTCGACTGTTTCCCGCAGCTTTCCTGCGTGAGCTGCGTGCCGCGATGGGTGCAGGCATTGTGGAAGGTACGGACTTCACCGTCCTTGCCCCGCACGATCAGCAGCGAGGCGCGGGCGAATCCGATGTCGCGCCGGATGAAGCTGCCGGCATCGGGAATCTCGCAGAGATGGCCGACATGCAGCCAGCTGCGCATGAAGATCGCCTTGCGCTCGAGCTCCCACCATTCGGGATCGTAATAGGGCTTCGAGGACACCGGCCCCCGCCCCCGCAGCTTCGCCGCTTCCTCGGTCGGCAGCATCTTGAAGTTCTGCTGAATGTTCATGGCTCTCTCCCCGGCGCGCAGGCCACCGCTCGCTATAGTCTCACCTCATCGAACAGCATGGAAGCCTTTTCGACTCCCCTTCGAATGACGGCGTCGTATCCCTCGGCCTCGCCAAGCGGGCCCGGCAGCTCAAGCTCCAGCGGCCCGTCATAGCCCGTATCCTTCACGTCGGTCAGCATGCGGGCAAGCGGCAAGTCGCCCTCGCCGAAAGGCACCCGGCCGCCCGGCGGCGGCTGCCCGGGGCCCCGGACGCTGCCGACCGGCACGTCGCCGACCTGCACCAGCGCGATGTGCGGCGCGGCGCGCAGCAGGGTCTCGCGGAAATCGCGCTCCATCCAGCAATTGCCGAAATCGACGACGATGCCGAGGCCCGTGCGCTCGGCGACGTCGACGGCGTCGCGGATAGTGTTCACGAACGAAACGTCGGTGCGCATCGAAGGCTCGAAGGCAAGACGCACGCCCTTCTCGCGTGCGTAGGCGCTGCTCTTGTCGACCGCTTCCGCGAAGGTTTCGAGAACGTCGCCCCAGGGCGCGAAAGTGGTCCGGCCCGGCGTGATATAGACGGACCAGCCGTCATGCGCGGCCACGGCGTCGATCCAGCTGTGCAGATCGGCGCGAGTCGCCTCCCAGCTTCCGGGTGCGCTGAGGTCAAACCCGGCCGCTATCACGGTGGAGGCGCGGATGCCTGCATCGGCCAGACGGGCAAGGCCGCCATCGATGTCATCGCCCAGCTTGACGCCGATGAGCCCGGCCCAGCCGACGCCGAGTTCGCGCCACAGCGCCAGATCCTGTTCGAAGCTCCAGCTGAACGAGCTAAGAGCACTGATGGAAAGGCGGGAATGGGGCATGATGAGGCTATGCTCGCACGCAAAGCATTTATCAGGCAAGCTGCCTGCAGCCGGAACGGAAACGGGGGAGAGGATCGGCTATGCATCGCATCGGTACAAGTGAAAGGCCGGATCTACCGCTCGCCACGGTGATCGGTGCAGGCGCGCTCGGCATGGCGATTGCCCGGAGGCTGGCGCTGTCGCACCGCGTGCTGCTGGCGGATATCGATGGACAAAGAGCGCAGGACTGCGCCGAGCTGATGCGCGGCGAAGGGTGCGACGCCTCGGGGATCGTCTGCGATATCACCTCGCCGGATGCCGTCGCGGCGCTGGCCGGAGAAGTGGCTGCCAGAGGCGGCCTCGGCGCGCTCGCCCATGTCGCCGGCCTGTCGCCGTCGGCCGGCAACTTCCGGTCGATCATCCGCGTCAACCTGATGGGCGCGGCGCTGGTGGCCGAGGCATTGCGTCCCCTGGCATGCCCGGGCAGCGCCGCCGTGCTCGTCTCGTCGCTGGCCGCGCATCACTTCCAGCCGGCGCCTGAAGTCGCATCGCTGCTGCACGATCCAGCCGCGCCCGACATCGCCGAAAGGCTGGCCGCGGCCATGGGGGAGGATGCTACGCCGCAGCTTGCCTATCCCGTCTCCAAATGGGGCATGAACCTCTATTGCCGGCGACAGGCAGCTGCCTGGGGCGAAATGGGCGCGCGGATCGTCTCGATTTCGCCGGGAATGATCGCAACGCCGATGGGCGCGCTGGAATTCGAAAAGAGCCCGGCCAAACGCCAGCTTTACGAAAAGACGCCGCTCAGGCGCGAATGCACCATGCTGGAAATCGCGGATGTCGTGGAATTCCTGGCGTCGCCGCGCGCATCCTTCATCAGCGGCACGGACCTGCTCGTCGACGGCGGGCTGGCGGCGGCGCTGAGCGACGCCTGATCAGGCCGCGGCAAGCCGCGCCACCGCCGCCGCTACCACGGGAGAGTGTGCCTCGCGATCGTCGGCGAGAAGCTGCGCGCGCATGCGCGGGTCCCAGAACTTGTTGATGTGGTCGGCGACGCCCTCGATCTGCTCGGCTTCCGGTTGGGAGGCGAAGAAGGTGGCGATCTGGTTGGCTTGGTAGCGCAGCTTGTCAGGCGACATCGCTTGTCCGTCCTTGTGTGATCCGGTCGGCCCGGGTGAAAATCTCGAAATCGGCGCCGCGGGCGATGCCGACCAGCGTCAGGCCGGCGGCCTCGGCCGTGCGGACCGCCAGCGCTGTCGGCGCGGAGACCGCGATCAGCAGCGGGCTGCCTGCGATCACCGCCTTCTGCACCATGTCGACCGAGA